>JAJFJX010000136.1 GCA_021773655.1 Panacagrimonas sp. | reverse complement strand
GTCTGCAGGCTCAAGGAATTCCGACGCGCCAGGACGCACCGGTGGGCGGCATTCCGGTGGACAGCGAATACATCATCTTCGTGATCGACACCTCGGGCTCCATGCAGCGCTACGCCTGGCCGCAGATGCTGCGCAAGATGGAGGAGATCCTCGACCTCTATCCGCGGGTCAGGGGCATGCAGGTGATGAGCGACGAGGGCGATTATCTGTTCTCCACCTACCGCGCCGGGCAATGGATTCCGGATACGCCGGCACGACGCAAGGCGGTGCTGGGCGCGCTGTCGAGCTGGAAGACCTTTTCCGACTCCAGTCCGGTCGAAGGCATCGAACGCGCCATTCGTGCCTTTGCCGCGCCGGACAAGAAAGTCTCGATCTACGTGCTCGGCGACGAATTCACCGGTTCGAGCATCGAGGACGTGGTGCAGCGAATCCGCCGCATCAATCCCAAGGACGCGCGCGGCGTGCCGCGTGCGCGCATCCACGGCGTCGGCTTTCCCACCCAGTACGCCAGCAGCGGCGCGGTGTCGCCGACCGGCATCCGCTTCGCGAGCCTGATGCGTATCCTGTGTGCCGAGAACGGAGGGGCCTTTGTCGGACTGTGACCGCCCGTCGCGCCGCGTGCTGCTGTCGACACTGTTCGGTGTCGTGGCGCTGCTGGTCGGGTGCTCGGCAAAGCCGGTGGTGCCAGCCACCGAATTTCCGGAACCGGTGCTGGTGCGCGTGCCGGCATCAATGGGTCTGTACATGGACCCGCGCTTTCGCACCTACGAACACGTCGATAAGCCGCCCAAGGGCTTCGAGCAGAAGGTCTCGGTGGGACCGGCCTCGCAGGTGCTGTTCACAGAGTTCCTCGCCGCCCAGTTCAGATCTCTGACCGTGCTGTCGCAGGCGCCGGACGAACAGGCGCCGCCCGCCGGGGTCGAGGCAATCCTGCAGCCGGTGATCGAGGACGTGCAGATCGCCTCGCCACGCGGCGACCAGGACGAGTTCCACGAAGCCTGGATCAAGTACCGCCTGAACCTGCGCGATCCGCGCGGACGCCTGCTGGCCGCCTGGGAGATCGCTGCCTACGGCAAGCACCGCGGCGCGCTGATCGGCGGCAACCACAGCGGGCTGACCGCGGCCGTGCGCGACGCCGCCGCCGGCATGGCGCTGATCTTCCGCGACGGTGCAGCCTTTCGTCAGCGGCTGGAGACGGCACTCGCCGCGACCACCTCCTCGGCCTCCGACGCTGATCGCGGCGCCAGCGCCACCCCATGAGCACGATGATGCGCGCACGGCGCGTCGGGCCCGGACTCCGGCTAGGGCCAGGGCTCGGGCCAGGGCTCGTGCTCGGCGCTGCGCTGCTGCTGGGGGGCTGCGTCAATACAAAAGTCGAGCAGTTGCGCCAGGGCGGCCATGCGGTTCGCGTCGGCGCCGGCGAATCGGTGGTGGTGCTGGGCCGTCGCCACCGCGGCGATCGCGAGTCCGAGGCCAGCTTCAATCGCTGCGTGGCGGACTCGCTGCGCAAGCGCCGCCTGCAGATCCACCCCGACCAGGCCTTCGTCGATGCGCTGTTTCCCTGGCTGGAGCCGCGCACGGCACCGGTCTCGGCGCAGGCCCTGAACAACCTGTTCGACCGCCCCGACATCGCCGCGCGGGTGCGCGCCACCGGCGTGCGCTTTCTGGTCTGGGTCGATGGCGAAACCGAGAAGATCGACAGCGGCGGCAGCATGGGCTGCGCGATTTCGCCGGCCGGAGGCGGATGCATGGGCTTCGGCTGGTGGGAAAAGGAATCCAGATACGAAGTGTCGATCTGGGACGTCCACAATCGGAGCGCCGTCGGCAAGATCACCGTCAACGCCAGTGGCACCTCGTACATGCCCGCCATCATCGTGCCGATTCCGATGATCGCGCGTACCGAGTCCGCCGCCTGCGAAGGCATCGCCGCCCAGGTCGGGGAACTGCTGGCGCCGGCACCGCGCGTTTCTGCGCCCCCCGGATGAACCGGCTGACCCGGCCCCGAACACCCCGCCCTGACCGGGGGGGCGATATGCCCCGCGCCACCGGCGCACAATAGCGCCGGAACATGCCCGGGACTCCTGCATGCAGCTTCCCCGCCTCGTCACGCTGTTCGGCTACGCCGGCCTGATTCCGTTTTTCGTCGGGCCGGCCTGGCTGAACTTTTCGCCCGCCTCCATCCCCGACTGGATGGACGCGGTGTGGCTGAGTTACTGCGCACTGATCGCCGCGTTCATGGCCGGCTCGCTGTGGGGCTTTGCCCTGCCGGCGTGCGAAGGCGCGGCCGGCAGGGCAGGACTGCTGATCGCCATCGCGCTGATGCCGCTGGCATGGATTTCCACCGCGTTGCCGCTGACCCCGGCCCTGTCGGTGCTCGCGCTTTGTTTCGTGTTGCTGCTGGCGGCCGATTTCTGGCGCGAACAGACCCTGGGCACGGTCGGAGGCTACTTCGCCCTGCGTCTGACGCTGACACTGGGCGTGCTGGTCGCCATGGGCTGGCGTTACGCGATCTCAGCTGGCGCCTGAGGGTCCTGCTCGGCGAGGGGGCTGGCAGCGCTCCACCGCGACTGCTGACTGGCCTTGGGCGCGGTTGCAGGCCCAGACTTTGCATCAGATGTGACAGGTCACCAACGGAGGGTTCCATGCAGTCTCCCGACTTTGCCCTGGTGGATCCGGCAGCGTTCGCGCACAAGGACCTGCTGTTCCTGTTCGAGCACTTCCCGGTGCCCGGTATCGACGTGGTGGAAGCGATCCGTCGCGTCCACGAACAGCCCAACACCCTGGAGTCGATTCTGGAGTCGCGCTTCGTGCAACGCGCGCTGCTGGACCGGCGCACCCAGGTGCTGGACGTGTCCCCACGCCTGTTCTTCGACGTGATGCTGCGTCACAGTCTGCCCGGTCCGCGTGACCGGCTGGAACGCAACGTCATCCACTACCTGGCCAATCTGCTCGGCCTGTTCAGCCACGCCGAGCGCGTCTACCGCCTGCAGCCCGAGGACACGGCGCAGTACGAATATTTCGCCGACCTGCTGCAGGAAGGACTGGAGGCGAGCCCGGAGCGGCGATTCCTGGTCGACGCGCACATCGGCAACTACGCGCTGTACCTGTCCGGCGTCTGCGCACCCTGGATCGAACACCGGCGCCAGTACCGGCGCCGGCCGGTGTCGGTGGAGTTCTACCGTCGCCTGGGTCGCAGCCACTTTGCGCAGGCGGCCGGCACCTCGCAGGCGCAGCAGTTCGGGCTGCGCGACATCTTCCGTCGGCTGGCGGAGCGCTTCGAGTATTTCCGCGTCGGCATGCAGCAACTGGCCCGGGAGGTGATGCCGCGGCGCGGGCAGCCAACCGGGTAGCGGGTCACGACCCGCGTAGCGGCCCCGACTGGCGCGCGCGCCCGCGTGGCACGCGCAGCCGGCGACCGCTGCCCCCGACGTTCCGGGGCTCGGGCACGACGTCCCCGGCGAACCGGCAATGGCCGTCGGCTGGATGCACGTTGCTCGTCTGCGCCGCGCCTCTATCTGCGCAGCCAGCCGTTATCAGTCGGATTCGTCCGGCTCGAAGAGGACGGGCGCGGGCAAGGTCCTGCGAGATATCCTTGACCGACTTCCTGATCGCTCAGCCGTCGCTGTCGCCGG
>JAJFJX010000135.1 GCA_021773655.1 Panacagrimonas sp. | reverse complement strand
GGTGATGCCGATGATGCGCGCCGGCCCGAGCCGGGCGCGGGCCTCCTGCAGCGGCAGGTCGTCCAGCCCCAGGTGGACGCCGTGCGCCTGCGCCGCGGCGGCCAGCTCGACATCGTCATTGACGATCAGCCGGGCGTCGGCGCCCTCGCACAAGGCCACCAGCGCGCGCACCGAATCCAGCCGGCGGCCCCACTCGTGCGACTTGTCGCGGTACTGGATCAGCCGTGCGCCGCCTTCGAGCGCCGCCTCCACCGCCGCCAGCATCCGCGGCGGGTCCAGGCACAGCTCGGTCGGGGTGATGGCGTACAGCCCGCGCAGTGGGTTCATCGGCACGATCTTCCGGGAATGCGGCGGCCGCTGCCCACCGTCAGGGCCTGCGCCAGACAGTCTTGGGTCCAGGCCTGGGCCTGCTGAGCCGCCCGCTCGATGGGCTCGCCCAGCGCCAGGCGCGCCGCCAGCGCCGCCGCCAGGGTGCAGCCGGCGCCGTGGAAAGTCTCCGGCCAGCGCGGCCAGTGCCAACGTCGGGGCGCCGCCCGGTGTCGGTACAGGGTATTGACGACGTCCGGGTCCGGCTCGTCGCCACCGGTGACCAGCACTGCGCCGCAGCCGCGCGCCAGCAGCTCCTGCGCGGCCTGTCCCAGCGTCGCCGCCCCCGGCGCCAGGCGGCGCGCCTCGGCGGCATTGGGGGTCAGCACGCTCACCTGCGGCAGCAGCTGCTCCAGCACCGCGGTGCGCAGCGCCTGGCCGGCAAGTTCGGTCCCGCCGCCGGCCCGCAGCACCGGGTCCAGCACCACCGGGACCCGCAGCCGCCCCGCCAGACCGGCCAGCGCCGGCACCAGCCCGGCATCGCCGAGCAGGCCGATCTTGAGCGCGGCGACCACGCCGTCGGCGAGCAGGCATCGGACCTGCTCCATCACCAGTTCCACATCGACGGGCGCAATGCGTCGCACGTCGGCGCTGTCCTGTACGGTCAGCGCGGTGATCACGCTCAGGGCGTGTGCGCCCTGGGCCGCCACCGATTCGATATCGGCGTGGATGCCGGCGCCGCCGCCAGGGTCATGACCGGACAGGCACAGGACGCGGACAGGAGTTCGGCTCATGAAGGTACGGCGGATTCCGAGGCGGGACGGGGCGGGCCATGATCGGGCATCCCGGCGTCGGGCGTGCGGGTCCGATGTAGTCGTTGCGGCACAGCATCTGTGCGGTGCAGTTTCCCGGGCGTGTGTTATGCACAAAGTGCCGCACAGCGGCCTGCAGCGCC
Organism: Panacagrimonas sp.; assembly: GCA_021773655.1. Classification (GTDB taxonomy): domain Bacteria; phylum Pseudomonadota; class Gammaproteobacteria; order Nevskiales; family Nevskiaceae; genus Panacagrimonas. Next base: position 11,088 of record JAJFJX010000135.1, on the reverse strand, counting down.
CAGAACCACGTCACGCAACTGCAAGAATGCTGCAGTAATCGTATAAGACAATGAAAAAGAAAGTGATTTATGGGGTGGGTACAATCTGGCCGGAGTGCAGAAATACTAGGGAGCCCGACCACTTACAGACGTGGTGCCCGGGTTTTGAACAGGCTTATCCCCAGCTTTTGGGGGCATCTTTGAATAAGTCATCAACTCCATGAACTTGCGTCGCATACTTAAAGTGTTTGCTGTGGTCATGGCCACGTTCGCCGCCGGTGCCCCCGTCGCCGGCCCGGTGTCGCTTCCGGCGCCGGAACTGCAGGCCCGCATCGATGATGCACGCCTGCCGGAACTGTCCGGCCTGGCGCCGTCGCGGCGGCAGGCCGGGCTGTGGTGGGCCCTCAATGACAGCGGCAACGCGCCGGAGCTGATCGCATTCGACTCGCAGGGCCTGATCCAGGGCGGGGTGCGGGTGTCCGCCGTGATCACTCACGACTGGGAAGATCTGGCTTCCTTCGAGGATGACCAAGGCCGCTGGCTGCTGATCGGCGACATCGGAAACAACTTCGGCCTGCGCAGCGAGGTCTCGCTGATCCTGCTGCGCGAACCCCGACCGGACGCGGGGTCGGTGGCTCCGCACCGGGTCCTGCGGTTCACCTGGGCCGACGGCGCGCGCGACAGCGAGTCGCTGGCCGTCGATGTCGCCGCACGTCAGGTGCTGCTGGCCGACAAGGGCCGTCGTCCGGTCGGCCTGTATGCGCTGTCCCTGGATGACCCCGGTCCGCTGGCCGAGGCGCAACGACTGGCCGACCTGCCCGACCTGAGCCACGGTCCGCCGCCGCACGCCCTGTCAGTGGCGGCAGGGCGCTGGCGCGGCACCCCCACCGCCATGGACCTGGACGCCAGCGGTCGCCGGCTGCTGCTGCTGACCGGTGCCAGCCTGAGCCTGTTCCGTCGCGATGCCGGTCAGGACTGGCGCGCCGTGGTGCGGGTCGCACCGACCCTGCAGGTCGCCCTGGGACCCATCGGGGCGCACCATCGCGGCGCCTTCGAGGCCGCCGCCTTCGACGTGTCCGGCAACCACGTGTGGTTCGGTCACGAGGGCCGGCCGGCCTGGTTGTACCGCTGGACGCCGGGCTCCGACCAGACCCGGCACTGAGTCCGGTCTGGGCGCCACCCCCGGGCGCCAGCGGTGATCGGGGGCGACCCGCGCGCCCTCGTTCGGCGCGTGTGGGCGGGCCCGGGATGCCCGGCAATCGCCGGAGTCCGAAGCCCCGGCCGATTACGAAAGATTCAGCCGGGCTTGCGGTTGCGCTGCCAGCTCGCCTCGCTGGCGCCGTCGGCGCGACCCAGCGTACGCGCCACCACGAACAGATAATCCGACAGCCGGTTGAGTACCTTCATCACCGGCGGGTTGACCGGCTCGTGTTCGTGCAGCGCCCACACCGCGCGCTCGGCACGCCGCGCCACCGTGCGCGCCACGTGACAGGCCGCGGTGGCCGGGCTGCCGCCGGGCATGATGAATTCCTTGAGCGGCGGCAGGGAGTCGTTGAGGTTGGCCAGCGCCTGATCGAAGCCCAGCACGTCGTCGTCTTTCACCAAGGTGCCGCCCGGCCAGGACAGCTCGCCGCCCAGATTGAACAGCAGTTGCTGAGTGCTGGCGAGCTTGTCGCGAACCGCCTCCGGCAGCGTGTGCGTGAGCACCACGCCGATCTGCGAGTTGAGTTCGTCCACATCGCCCATTGCGCACACCCGCAGGTGCTGCTTGGGAATACGCGAGCCGTCGGTCAGGCCGGTGGTGCCGGCGTCGCCGGTGCGGGTGGCGATCTTGCTCAGTCTGTGGCCCATGCGGTGTTCTCCTTGGTGCCGGCACGGATGATCAGGGCGACGACAGGAAATCGATGTTGATCGGCGTCAGCACGGTGTCGATCAGATCCTCGATCACGGTCTCGGTCTGACCGCTCGCGTCGAGCACGGTCAGACCCGGCGTCGCGGTTTCCGTGCGGCCCAGCCACAGCCGGCGCTGACTGTCTGCCGCCAGGGTGCCGATGCCGATGTCCTGCGCCACGCCCACCGGCACCGGCGCTGCATTGCCGGTGGGGTCGAAGCGGAACAGGGTCTGAGTGCCGAAGAAGCCCTGGCTGCCGACGAAGTAGGCGCGGTCGGTGGCGGTGATGGCCAGATCGGTGAACTGGCCGAAGGGCGGGCTGTCCGCCTCGCCGTCGTCGACCAGCAGATCGGTGTCATACGACACTGTGTGAAAGCGCAGGATGCCGCCGTTGAACAGCGGATCGAAGGTGACCGGGTCGACGCCGCCGCCGGACAGGATCACCAGATCGTCATTGCCGGGGTTGGACAGCACCTGGCCGGGATTGCGCAGCGGCAGCTCGATGCCGGGCAGGTCGTCGGGGTTGGCCACGCCGGTGTCGATCTGCTGGTCGGTGGCGGTGTCGATGATGGCCACATACCCGTTGCGGGTGGGGAAGAAATTCTCCAGGCGCTGCATCAGCACGTAGAGGATGCCCTGCTTGATCACCCCGGCGGTCATTTCCGGGATGCCATCCGGGTCATAGGCGGACAGGTCGATCTCGCCGATCTTGAACTCCGCCTCGCTGGCGGCGGAGGGGTTGACGATCCACAGTGCGTCGGACCCGTAGCGCAGCAGGTAGGCCTTGGTCGGACTCAGGATCAGCAGGTCGGCCGGATTGCTCGACTCGGTATCGTCCGGGTCCTGGGTCGAATAGCTGTAGACCGGCGTGTTCGGGTCGTCGGCGGCGAAGCGCAGGATGCGATCGGTGCCGAAGCGCTGGATCACGAAGTAGTGATCGCCGCCGCTGCGCACCAGGATGTCAGAGGTCTCGGAGGGCGGCAGGTTGTTCCGAGCCGTGAACGGGGTCTGGGCCTCCACCAGCGAGATTGCGCCACTGCCGAAGTCCGGCGCGCGCGTGGCCACCACCGCGGCGGTCGCCAACGGCGCCGGGTCCGGCCCGAAACTGCTGCCGCTGCCGCCACAGGCGGTCAGGGCCAGCGGAAGCAACAGCGCCACCCAGAATCGTCGAAAGCTCATTTCAATCTCCTTGGCTTGCATCATCGGTCACGTACGCGGATAGGTCAGCGCCAGCACCACGCGCCGCCCGGGGGTTGGAAAACCATTGAATTGCTCGAAGTTGTCGTCGCGCAGGTTGAGCACCCGCAGCGACCAGCCGAGCTGCTGCCAGTCGCCGCGCACGCCCAGATCATGGCGCAGCACGCTGGGGGCCTCGAGCAGGTTGGCGCTGTCATAGAACTGACCGGACTCCAGGCCGAAGTCGTAGCTCAAGGTCAGCCCCGGCCAGTGCCGCGCCACCTGCGCGTGCAACTGGGTTTCGAAGCGGCCGGGCAGCTGCTGTCCGCGGGTGGCGCGGACCGTGCTGCGGTCCTCGGTGTGCTGCCAGGTGCCGCCGAGCTGCCAGTCCAGCCCGGCCCAGCGCGCGGCCCCCAGCCACTCCACGCCCACGATCCGTGCCCGTTCGGTGTTGACCGAACGGCCCACGCCCTGCGCGTTGTAGACGGGGCTGATCACGTCGCGCAGGTCCTGGCCGAACACGGTCAGCTCGGCACTGCGCAGCGCTCCATCGAACAGGCAGCGGGCGCCGGCGTCGGCGAAGACTGCCGATTCCGGATCCAGCCCGGGGTTGCCGCGAAACAGGCCGCGATCACCGTAGCGCTCGAAGAACGTCGGCAGGCGCTCGCGGTGTCCGAGGTTGGCCGCCAGCAGGCAAGCGCCGAGCCGGCGGCTCAGACCCAGCGCGGGCTCGATCAGCCATTCGTCGGCGTCCCGGCCAGCGGCGCGTTCCTGCGACCACTGTGCGCGCAGGCCGGCGTTGAACACCACGCCGCTGCGCGGCTCCGGTGCGCTGCGCCAATCCGCCGCCGGACCCAGCAGCCAGCGCTGTGCACTGGAGGTGGGCGTCTGGCCGATGCGGTCCGAGGCGCGGTAGTCGGTGTGTTCGGCGCTGAACACGGTCTGCATGTGCGCGTCGGTGCGCGATACGCGCAGCAGCCCGTGTCGCGTCCGGCTGCGGGTGTCCTGGGCGCCCAGTCCGACCTGGCTGGACGGATCGCCGAAGTGCTCGCGCGTGTCGCGCCAAGCCAGTGCCGTCTGCCAGGTCGCGGATGCCGGCGTGGACAGGCCCAGCGCGTAGGTGTCGGTGTCCAGCGTGGCGTCGCTGGAATCCAGGTTGGATCGGATCGGCAACTCCTGGTGATGCGCGAGGTAGCGTGCGCTGGCGCGCAGCGCGCCGTCGAAACCGAGCTGTGCGTAGTGCTGCTCGCTGCCGGCGTTGCGCCGGCGTTCCTGCCGCACCCGGCCCGGGTCTTCAGGGTCGAAGGCACCAAAGACGTTGCGGTACTCGAAGTCGTTGTCGGCGCTCTGCGCGCCGGCCGCCAGTTGCCAGGCCGGCGCCAGTTGTGCCGCTGCGGTGACCTGGCGCTGTCCGTAACTGCCGAGGCTGAGCGTGCCGGTCAGTGGTGCGGGCAGGCGGGTGCGGCTGCGCAGGTTGATGGTGCCGGCCAGGCCGCTGCCCAGATCGGCCGGGACCCGGCCCTGGTAGATCTCCACCGACTCGAGCAGGGCGGGGCTGACCAGCGCCAGCGAGGTCGCCTCGCCGCCGCCGGCGTCCAGCGGCAGGCCGTCGAGCAGCACCCGCACCTGACGCCCGCTGCTGCCGCGCAGGCTGGCCTCGCTGTAGCTGCCCAGGCCGCCGCTGCTGCGCACCTGCACACCGGGCAGGCCGGAGAGCAGTTCGGCGACGTCGCTGGCGCGCAGGGTGTCGCTGTCCACCACGCGCACCACGCCACTGTCGACGACGGTGGCGCGCTGGCCCTCGACCACCACGGTCGGGGTGGCGTCGGCGTCGGCGTCGGCGTCGGCCGCCCGCAACGGCGCCGACGGCAGGCTCGAAGCCAGCAGCAACAGGGTCAGACGGCTCAGCCAGCGATCCACCGAAACGGTTCCCTCCTGGGGTCAACGTCCGTGGTCGGGGAATGGCATCGCCACCCGCTGGGCCGCCCACCGCGCCCACGGAACATGATGTGCAGGCCGGTCTCCGGACTCGTGGGCATTTCGGTGGCGCCTTCCCGGGCCCATCACCCAGTGGCTGAGGCCACGTCTTCCCACTTACCGTTGCGGGGGCAGCGTCCGCCTTGCACGGACTTCCCGTTTCATGCCGCGACCCTGGGGGCCCCGACACACCTGCGCGATCATGTTACGGCCTGAGCGCAGGCCCGACAGTGCCGGCAACTGTCACCGTGGGCGACAGATTGGCCCAGCGTCGGCGAATCCGGCTGCTGCTCTCGGCGGTCCGCGTTCCGGGGAGCCACCACCCGCCACCACCCGACCGATCATTCGGCCAATCGTAGGAGCCTGGGCCTAGGAGTCAGGGCGGCGCCGGCGGCCTCAGATCCGCCAATGGCCAGCGTGCGGTGGTGTACAGGCCGGCGCCCGGCGTCCGGCCCTCCGCGCGTCGTTCCCAGCCCGCCACCGCGATCATGGCGGCGTTGTCAGTACAGAACTCCGGCCGCGGAAAGTACAAGTCGAACCCGCGTTGCTCGGACAGGGCCTTGAGCCGCGCGCGCAAGCGCAGGTTGGCGCCCACGCCACCGGCCACGATCAGCCCGCGGTGCCCGGTGTGGTCCAGCGCGCGCGCGCACTTGATGGCCAGGGTTTCGGTTACCGCGTCCTCGAAGCCTCGCGCCAGGTCGGCACGCCCCTGCTCGCCGACGGCGCGTGGCATCGCCGTCAGCACCGCGGTCTTGAGGCCGCTGAAACTGAAGTCCAGGCCCGGGCGATCCGTCATCGGCCGCGGGAAGCGGAACACGCCGGGCCGTCCGCTCTCGGCCAGCCGCGCCAGGTGCGGACCGCCGGGGTAGGGCAGGCCGAGCAGCTTGGCGGTCTTGTCGAAGGCCTCGCCGACGGCGTCGTCCAGGCTCTCGCCGAGCAGGGTGTAGCGGCCGATTCCATCGACCGCCACCAGCAGGGTGTGGCCACCGGACACCAGCAGCGCGGTGAACGGGAACGCCGGGCGTGAGGTTTCCAGCATCGGTGCCAGCAGATGCCCTTCCATGTGATGCACCGGAATCAACGGCAGACCACGGGCGCTGGCGATGCCCGAGGCCACCGCGGCGCCCACCATCAGCGCCCCGATCAGGCCCGGTCCGGCGGTGTAGGCCACGCCGCGCAGATCGGCGAAACCGATGCCGGCCTCGGCCAGGGTTTCGCGCAGCAGCGGCGCGACGCGGGTGATGTGGTCGCGCGAGGCCAGTTCCGGCACCACGCCGCCGTAGCGCGCGTGCAGATCGACCTGCGAATGCAGGCGGTGCGCCAGCAGGCCGCGATCACCGTCGTAGACGGCCACCGCGGTCTCGTCGCAGGAGGTTTCCAGGGCAAGGATGGGCATGGGGCGCGCAGTGTCGGGGTTTGCGCGCTCCAGTGCCAGCATCCGGCTTTGCTTTCGAATCGGCCCGGGCGTAAGCTCTGCGCCCTTTTTTCGATGTCCCCGGAGCCCCGCCTTCTCATGCCCGCCGTCCGCGTCCGCGAAAACGAACCGTTTGAAGTTGCCCTGCGCCGTTTCAAGCGCACCTGCGAAAAAGCCGGCGTCCTGACCGACGTGCGCAAGAAGGAATTCTTCGAAAAGCCCAGCATGGAACGCAAGCGCAAGCGGGCGGCGGCGGTGAAGCGGCAGCAGAAGCGGGTTTCGCGCGACGTCACCCGTCGCACGCGTCTGTACTGACGCTGTTCGGGGCTGTTGCGGGGCTGTAGCGCTGCCGGCCCGGGTCGGCAGCGTTCACCCCTTCGTTTGCAGATTGGCGCCCCCGTGGCGCCTTTGTCATGCCCGAGAGTCGACCTCATGTCCGCCATCAAGACCCGCCTGCTCGAAGACATCAAGACCGCGATGAAGGCCGGCGACAAGGATCGCCTGTCAGTGCTGCGCATGCTGTCGTCGGAGCTGAAGAACCGCGAGGTCGTCGATGCCGTCGAGATCACCGACGCGGTGGTGATCGCCAGCGTCGAGAAGATGGTCAAGCAGCGCCGTGACGCCGAGGGCCAGTTCCGCGCCGGCAACCGCCCGGACCTGGCCGACAAGGAAGCCGCCGAGATCGGCGTGCTGATGGGGTATCTGCCCCAGCAGCTCGGCCAGGCCGAGGTCGCCGCCCTGATCGACCAAGCCATCGAGCAGACCGGTGCTGCCGGGGCCCGCGACATGGGCAAGGTGATGGCCTGGATCAAGCCCAGGGTCGCCGGCAAGGCCGACATGGGCAGGCTGTCCGGGCTGATCAAGACGCAGCTCGGATAGCCCGGGTCGCCCGGGGCGGTACGGCGGGTGGCACCCCGGCCAGGGGTTCGGCGTGAAGCGTTAGGATGCGGCGCCCCGGCGGCGGATGCTCCCAGCCGGCCGCGAACGACGCCCTGCCCCTGACGCCCGAATTGCCCGGCCTGATTCCCCAAGCCTTTGTTCAGGATCTCCTCGCACGTACCGATATCGTCGAGGTGATCGGCTCGCGCCTGGAACTCAAGCGCGCCGGTCGCGAGTTCAAGGCGCTGTCACCGTTCACGAACGAAAAATCTCCCTCGTTCTACGTCTCGCCGGCCAAGCAGTTCTTCCATTGCTTTTCTTCGGGCAAGAGCGGCAATGCCATCGGCTTCCTGATGGAATACGACCGTCTGACCTTCGTCGAGGCCGTCGAGGAACTGGCCGGCCGGCTGGGCCTGGACGTGCCGCGCGAGGGCGGCAAGTTCGAACGCCTGGTGCTCGACGGCCCGCTCGACGCCCTGGCCGCCGCGCAGCGCTTCTTCTCCGATCAGTTGCGCAAGCATCAGCCGGCGATCGACTACCTCAAGCGGCGCGGGGTCAGCGGCGCCACTGCCAAGGCGTTCGGCATCGGTTACGCGCCGGATGCCTGGGACGCACTGACGCGCTTCTTCGACGACCCCGCGCACGCGCTGGAGGCCGGCCTGCTCAGGCGCAACGAGCAGCGCAACAGCATCTACGACGTGTTCCGTCACCGCATCATGTTTCCGATCCGTGACGCGCGCGGACGCGTCATCGCCTTCGGCGGCCGCACGCTCGGCAACGATCCGGCCAAGTACCTCAACTCGCCGGAGACCCCGCTGTTCCACAAGGGCCGCAATCTGTACGGCCTGTTCGAGGCCCGGCAAAGACGCAGTGGCCCTGGCGGCCCGGTGTCGGCGGGGGCCTTGCAGCACCTGCTGGTGGTGGAGGGCTACATGGATGTGGTGATGCTGGCCCAGCACGGCATTCCCGAAGCGGTCGCGACCCTGGGCACCGCGACCACGCGTGATCACCTCAACCTGCTGTTCAAGGCCACTGACCGCGTGGTGTTCTGTTTCGACGGTGATCGTGCCGGCCGCGCCGCGGCCTGGCGGGCCTTGGAGCAGGCCCTGCCGGAAGTCGACGAACGTCGCCAGTGCCTGTTCATGTTCCTGCCGCAGGGTCAGGACCCCGACAGTCTGGTGCAGGAGATCCGCGCCGAGGCCTTCACCCAGCGCATTGCGCAGGCGCAGAACCTGTCGGTCTTTCTGCTCGGCGAACTCGGGGCGCAGGTCGAGCTCGGTACCCTGGAAGGCCGCGCGCGCCTCGCCGGCCTGGCGCGGCCGCATCTGGCCAGGATGCGGGACAGCCCTCTGCGCAGCCTGCTGCTGGCCGAGCTCGAACGTCTGACCCGGCTGCGACGCGAAGAGCTGCTGGAGGGTTCATCGGCACCACCGGGGCCGGCAGCGCCGCCGGCCACGGCCGCACGTGCGCCGCTGGACGCCGGTCAGGTGCGTGCGATCAAGCGCGCGCTGCAGTTGCTGCTCGAACGCCCGGCGATGGCCCTGAACCTGCCCGGCATCGAGCTGCTGGCGCAGGCGCGGATGCCGGGCATGGGGATACTGGTCGAAGCCATCGAATTCTTTGCCGAGCATCCCGAAGCCCATGGCGGCCAGTTGCACGAGCACTGGCGCGATACACCGAAGGCCGCCGCGCTGGAACGGCTGGGGCCGCTGGAACCGCTGCTGGACGAGGCGGCCATTGAACGGGAGTTTGCCGACACCATGTCCCGTCTGGTGCGCAAGGCCCTGCACCAGCGCACCGAATGGCTGCAGGGCGAGGCGCAGATTCGCGAACTCAGCGCCGCAGAACTCGCCGAATGGCAGGCCATCCGGCAACAACTCTCGGGCCGGCCGCTGGTCTAAGCGCAGCCGCATCCCGTAAAATGCGCAGTTCTCCGCTATTCACCGGGCCGGAAGGCTCGTCTCCAGGCCGCTAATGAGCACCAATTCCGTCGAAAAGCAGTCCCAAATCAAGGTTTTGATCGCCCTCGGCAAGGAGAAGGGATACCTCACCTATGCCGAGGTGGCCGATCACCTGCCGGAAGTCGTCGACTCCGAGCAGATCGACGACATCGTCAGCATGATCGGCACCATGGGCATCTCGGTGCTGGAGGACGCCCCGGACCAGGAAGCGCAACTGTTCTCCGAGCCGGCGGTGGTGGCGACGCAGGAAGAAGAAGAAGACGCCGCCGAAGAAGCTGCTGCTGCCATCGCCTCCAACGATGACCAGTTCGGCCGCACCACCGACCCGGTGCGCATGTACATGCGCGAGATGGGCTCGGTGGAGCTGCTGGATCGCGAAGGCGAGATCCGCATTGCCAAGCGCATCGAAGAAGGCCTCAGCGAGGCGCTCTATGCGATGGCGATCTACCCCGAGACCATCGCCATCATGCTCGAAGCCTACGATGCCGTAGGCGAGGGCAAGCGCCGCCTGGTGGATGTCATCTCCGGTTTCTTCGACCCCAATGCCGAGCCGGCCACGCCGACGCCCCCCCCGGCGGTGGCAGCCGCCGCCGCGGCCGCCGCCAAGGAAAAGGAAAAGGACAAGGACAAGGAAGGCGAGGACGACAGCGACAGCGACGATGAAGAGGCCGAACCCACCGGGCCGGACCCGGAGGAGTGCCGCCAGCAGTTCGAGGAACTGCAGAAGCTCTACAACCGGGCCTGGTCGGCGCTGGAGAAGTACGGCGCCGCAGACAAGAAAACCCAAGCCAAGCGCGAGGCCGTCGCCGACCTGATCATGACCTTCAAGTTGTCGCCGAAGATCATCGACGAGGTCACCCGCAACCTGCGCGAGAAGATCGACACCATCCGCCGCATCGAACGCTCGATCATGCGCCTGTGCGTGGTCGAAGCCGGCATGACCCGCGAAGAATTCCTGACCAAGTATCGCGGCGCCTCGCCCACCGACACCGAGTGGCTGGACAAGTCGATCCGTGCCAAGCGCAAGTACTCGGCCACGCTGGGCCTGCGCCGTCAGGAGATCGAGGACCTGCTGGCGCAGCTGACCAAGATCGAGGGTGACAACCTGATCTCGATCGACGAGATCAAGGACATCAACCGGCGCATGAACGTGGGCGACGCCAAGGCCCGCCGCGCCAAGAAGGAAATGGTCGAGGCCAACCTGCGCCTGGTGATCTCCATCGCCAAGAAATACACCAACCGCGGCCTGCAGTTCCTCGACCTGATCCAGGAAGGCAACATCGGCCTGATGAAGGCGGTGGACAAGTTCGAATACCGCCGCGGTTACAAGTTCTCCACGTATGCCACATGGTGGATCCGTCAGGCCATCACCCGCTCCATCGCCGATCAGGCGCGCACCATCCGCATTCCGGTGCACATGATCGAGACCATCAACAAGCTCAACCGCATCTCGCGCCAGATGATCCAGGAGATGGGTCGCGAGCCGACGCCCGAAGAGTTGGCGGTCAAGATGGAAATGCCCGAGGACAAGATCCGCAAGGTCTTGAAGATCGCCAAGGAACCGATCTCGATGGAGACGCCCATCGGCGACGACGAGGATTCGCACCTGGGCGATTTCATCGAGGACACCAACGCGGTATCTCCGCTGGAGCAGGCGACCTCGTCGAGCCTGGCCGAGGCCACGCACCAGATTCTCGCCAGCCTCACCCCGCGGGAAGCCAAGGTCCTGCGCATGCGTTTCGGCATCGATCTGAACACCGACCACACCCTCGAAGAAGTCGGCAAGCAGTTCGACGTCACCCGCGAACGGA
>JAJFJX010000134.1 GCA_021773655.1 Panacagrimonas sp. | reverse complement strand
GGCGTGCAGCAGTCGCAGGTGGCGGTTGACGTGGTGTTCGACTCGGTGTCGGTCGGCACCACGTTCCGCAAGAAGCTGGCCGAGGCCGGCGTGATCTTCTGCTCGATCTCCGATGCGCTGGCCGAGCATCCGGAAATCGTGCGCAAATACCTTGGAACGGTGGTGCCGTTCGGTGACAACTACTACGCCGCGCTCAACTCCGCGGTGTTCTCCGACGGCAGTTTCGTGTTCATCCCCCGGGGCGTGCGCTGCCCGATGGAGCTGAGCACCTACTTTCGCATCAACGAGCGCAACACCGGCCAGTTCGAGCGCACCCTGATCGTGGCCGAAGAAGGCTCGCACGTCAGCTACCTGGAAGGTTGCACCGCGCCACAGCGCGACGAAAACCAGCTGCACGCCGCGGTGGTGGAGCTGGTCGCACTCGACGACGCGCAGATCAAGTACTCGACGGTGCAGAACTGGTATCCCGGCGACGAGAACGGCAAAGGCGGCATCTACAACTTCGTCACCAAGCGCGGTGACTGCCGCGGTGCGCGCTCCAGGATTTCCTGGACACAGGTCGAGACCGGCTCGGCGGTGACCTGGAAATATCCGAGCTGCATCCTGCGCGGCGATGACTCGGTCGGCGAGTTCTATTCGGTGGCGCTGACCCACAACCACCAGCAGGCCGACACCGGCACCAAGATGATTCACGTCGGCAAGAACACCCGTTCCACCATCGTGAGCAAGGGCATCGCCGCCGGGCACGGGCAGCAGAGCTACCGCGGCCTGGTGCGCGTGCTGGCCTCGGCCGAGGGCGCGCGCAACCACACGCAATGCGACTCGCTGCTGATCGGCGACACCTGCGGCGCCCACACCTTCCCCTACACCGAGGTGCGCAATCCCAGCGCGGTGGTCGAACACGAGGCCACCACTTCCAGGATCGGCGAGGACCAGCTGTTCTACTGCCGCACGCGCGGCATCAGCGAGGAAGACGCCGTGTCGATGATCGTCAACGGCTTCTGCAAGCAGGTGTTCAAGGAACTGCCCATGGAGTTCGCGGTCGAGGCGCAGAAGCTGCTGCAGGTGTCGCTGGAGGGGGCCGTCGGGTGAGCGTGCCGTCCATTGGCACCCGGCCGGTTGCTGGCCGAGCAAGGCCGCTTGCGGGCCGTGACGCTGCACCGATGTTCCGCAAGATCCGCAAGATCCGCCTGCGAAATGCGCTGCCGCCTTGCCTGCCACCGAGCCCGCCCCACCACCACAGACCGGACGGTTGCGATCATCACGCTGATCCATGCGCCCTGCGATCCCGTTCGCTGGCCTCAACACGAGACCGAATGAAATGCTAGAAATCGAAAACCTGCACGCCCGCGTCGAAGGAAAAGACATCCTGCAGGGCATCACCCTGAGCCTGAAGGCCGGCGAGATCCACGCCATCATGGGCCCCAACGGTTCTGGCAAATCCACGCTGTCCTACGTGCTCGCCGGCCGCGAAGGCTATGAGGTCACGCAAGGAAGCGTGCGCTTCCTGGGCAAGGACCTGCTGGAAATGGAGGCGGATGCACGCGCCGCCGCCGGCATGTTCCTGGGCTTCCAGTACCCGGTGGAGATTCCGGGCGTGTCCAACCTGTACTTCCTCAAGGCGGCGTACAACGCCCAGCGCAAGCTGCGCGGCGAGGCCGAACTCGACGCCGCCGGCTTCCTGACCTATGTCAAGCAGCGCGTCAAGCAGATGCAGATGGACCTCAAGATGCTGCACCGCGGCGTCAACGAGGGCTTCTCCGGAGGCGAGAAGAAGCGCAATGAGATTCTGCAGATGCTGGTGCTCAACCCGCGCATGATGATCCTCGACGAAACCGATTCGGGCCTGGACATCGACGCGCTGAAGGTCGTCGCCGACGGCATCAATGCAATGCGCTCGCCCGACACTGCGACCCTGCTGGTGACCCACTACCAGCGCCTGCTGGACCACGTGCAGCCCGACCAGGTGCACGTGCTGGCAGGCGGGCGCATCGTCAGATCCGGCGGACCGGATTTGGCCCGCGAGCTGGAAGAAAAAGGCTACGGCTGGTTGCAGGCGGCCTGATGCAGATTCTTCAGCGCTACCACGATGCCTATGAGCGGCTGCCGGCCCAGGCGCAGACCGCGCAACGCCGCAGCGCGCTGGACCGCCTGCTGCGGCTGGGCCTGCCGACCCGTGCCGAGGAGGACTGGAAGTACACCGACCTCAGCGCCGTCGAAGGGCTCGAACCGTACACGACCGCCGATGCCGCACCGACTCTGGCCCTGACCCTGCCGGCGAGGGAGGACGGTGACGGCATCGATGCGCTCAACGCCGCGTTTGCCAGCGGCGGACTGGACCTGAGCGTCAGGGCCGGGCAGACCTCGCCGCGGGTCATCGATGCGGCCGGTGCCGGACATCGGCGTCATCGGATCCGCGTCGAACGCGGCGCGCACGCCCTGATCCGCTTCGAGGCCGACGCCGACGCCCCGTTCCAGACCGCGGTGCTGGAACTGGACCTGGCTGCCGGCGCACACGCGCAGGTGCTGCGCCTGCAGCAGGCCGGCCCCGAAACCCACCGCATCACCCGCATCCACGCGCGGGTTGCGCGGGACGCCGTGCTGGACATCAGCACGCTGGACCTCGGTGGCAAACTCAGTCGCCACGACGTGCGCGTGGACCTGGCCGAGGCCGGTGCCCAGGCCACCGTGCGCGGCCTGTTCTGCATCGATGGCCAGGGGCACGTGGACAACTACACCCGCATCGAGCACCACGCCGTGCACGGCACCAGCCGCGAGTTCTATCGCGGCCTGGCGAGCGAGCGCGGTCGCGGAGTGTTTCGCGGCGCGGTGATCGTCCACCCCGGTGCGCAGAAGACCGACTCCGAACAGCGCGTGGCCAGCCTGCTGCTGTCTCCCCGGGCCGAGATCAACGCCAAGCCGGAACTGGAAATCTACGCAGACGACGTCAAGTGCGCGCACGCCAACAGCTTCGGCCAGCTCGATCCCGCGGCACTGTTCTACCTGCGCACGCGCGGCCTGTCGCAGGAACAGGCGCGGGCGATGCTGACCCTGGCCTTTGCGCTGGAGCCGCTGAGACAGGTCCCCGACGAGGCGTTCCGCACCGTCTGCATCCAGCGTGTGACGGCCTACTTCGGTGCCAGCCTCGACGCCGACGCCCTGGCTTGAATTCCGGACCGGCGCCGATGGACATCCGAGTATCAGGGAGCAGTCCCGAGCGCCGGGATCACGGGCGCAGCCAACGCTGGCCTCCCGCTGCCCGGAGTCGGTCCGTCCTGACCCTGATCCTCGCCCCCGCGCTGAATCGCGCTCCAGCCATCGAATCCCGACCGCATCCATGAACCCATCCCCGGACCCATCCCCGGATCTTGCCGCCGTCCGCGCCCAGTTCCCCATCCTGGGCGAGTCCATCCACGGCAAGCGCCTGGCCTATCTGGACAACGCCGCCACCACGCAGAAGCCGGAGGCGGTGCTGCGAGCCCTGGACCACTACTACCGCCACGCCAAC
>JAJFJX010000133.1 GCA_021773655.1 Panacagrimonas sp. | reverse complement strand
GCCCACCTTGTAGCGCACATCCTCGCGGCGCACGGTCTGCGGGGTCTCGTCGATCAGAGTCAGGTCGGCCCAACAGCCTTCGCGCACATAACCTCGATCTCGCACCCCGAACAATTCGGCCGGAGCGTGGCAGACCTTGCGCACCAGGGTCTGCAGATCCAGCTCCTTGCGCCGCACCAGTTCCAGGCCCATCAGCAGGGCATGCTGCACCAGCGGCAGGCCGGATGGCGCCTTGAAGTAATCGCGCGCTTTTTCTTCCAGCGTGTGCGGCGCGTGATCGGTGGCGATGACGTCGATTCGATCCTCGCGCACGGCCTTGAGCAGGGCGACGCGGTCGGCCGCGGTCTTGATCGCCGGATTGCACTTGATGAGGCTGCCGCGCGTGGCGTAGTCGCGCTCGTCGAAAAACAGGTGATGCACGCAGGCCTCGGCGGTGATGCGCTTGCCGTGGATCGGCCCGGGCTCGAAGAAGCTCATCTCGCGCGCAGTGGTCAGGTGCAGCACGTGCAGACGGGCACCGTGCTTCTTGGCCAGGCCGGTGGCGAGTTCGGTGGAGGCGTAGCAGGCCTCGGCCGAACGAATGAGCGGGTGCTCGTTCCAGGGCACCTGCTCGCCAAATTTTTCGCGCGCCCGGGCCTCGTTGCGCAGGATCATCGGGGTGTCCTCGCAATGGGTCACCACCATCAGCCTGCTGCGCGCGAAGATGCCGTTGAGAGTCGCCGGATCATCCACCAGCATGTTGCCAGTGGAGGCCCCCATGAACACCTTGAGCGCACAGGCCTCGTCCGGCTGCAGCGCCGCGATCTCTTCGAGATTGTCGTTGGCACCGCCGAAGTAGAACGCATAGTTGGTGTGCAGGCGGCCCGCAGCGGCGGCATATTTTTCCGCCAGTCGCGCGCGCGTGGTGATGGTGGGATTGTTGTTGGGCATGTCCATCACCGAGGTGATGCCGCCGGCCACCGCTGCCGCCGATTCTGTGGCCAGGTCGCCCTTGTGGGTGAGGCCGGGCTCTCGGAAATGCACCTGGTCGTCGATCATGCCGGGCAGCAGCATGCGGCCCCGGGCCTCGAAAACCTCGGCACCTGCCGGCGCCGCAATCTGCGGGGCGATCCTTTCGATACGGCCGTCGACCACCAGCACGTCACCGTGCGTGACGGTGCCTTCGTTGACGATGCGAGCGCCATTGATCAGGAGACTGGACACGATCATTTTCCTCTGCGTGAGGCCGCCAGTGTATGCCCGGTGTCTCCGGACGGGCACTCAGGGCGGGTTCCGATCGACACCGGCGGCTGCCATCCGGTCGCGATCCCGGAGCAGTCCACGCGCAGGGCACCGAAGACGCAGACCGATCATTGCCTACCCGGGCTCGTCGCCCAGATCACCTTTCAGTGCCTGCAGAATCGACAGCGCCGCGACGCCGGCGGTTTCGGTCCGCAACACGCGCGGCCCCAGGCGCACACCGATGCACCCGGCCCGCGTTCCGGCGTGGATTTCGGCGGCACTGAGTCCGCCTTCGGGGCCGATCACCAGGCTGAGGGGCGCATCGGGAACCGGGGTCCGTGCCAACGACCGAGCCGCCATCGGGTCGAGCAGATAGCGCGGACCCGCAGTCTGCGAGTCCAGCCAGTCGACGTAGCGCTGCAGCGGGTGCAGCGTCGGCACCCGGGTGCGGCCACTCTGCTCGCAGGCCGAGATCAGCACGCCGCGCCAGTGTTCGAACTTCCTGGCTTCACGCTCGCGGTCCAGGCTGACGTTGCAGCGCTCGGTGATCACCGGCACCACGGCGGACACGCCGAGCTCGGCAGCCTTCTGCAGCGTGTAGTCCATGCGGTCACCCTTGGAAAGACCCTGCACCAGGGTCAATTGCAGTGGCGATTCACGTTCCACGTCGTGAAAGTCGCCCATCTGCAGCGTGGCGCTGCGCCGCTCCACGGCCGCCAGCGTGGCGTCGTACTCGCCACCGCGGCCATCGAACACCGTCACTGCCTCGCCGGACCGCAGACGCAACACCTGCACCAGATGGCGGAATGCGGCCTCGGGCAGAGTCAGCGACTGGCCGCTGGCCAGCGGCGCCTGCAGATAGACACGGGGGGCCACGGGTTCAATCGTCCTGCGTGGCGTGTTCGATGGCCTCGCAGGCGATCTTTGCCATGGCCTCGACCTCGCGCGGTTCGATCACGTAAGGCGGCATGAAGTAGACGACATCGCCCAGCGGGCGCAGCAGCACACCGAAGTCGCGGTGATGGGCCAGCGCGTGTCGATACGCTCGCAGGCCGCGCCGCTCGCCAGCGGCGAAAGCCTGCCGGGTCTGCGGACGTCGCGCCAGTTCCACTGCCAGGATCAGGCCCTGCTGGCGTACTTCCGCGACATGGCGATGACTGCGCAGCGCCGCAGTGGCCGACCACAGAAACTGACCGAGCAGGCGCACGCGCGCCATCCAGTCCTGCTGCTCGAACACGTCCAGGGTCGCCAGCGCAGCGCGGCAGGCCAGCGGATTGCCGGTATAGGAATGCGAATGCAGGAAGGCCTTGCCGCTGCGGTGTTCGTCGTAGAACGCCAGGTAGATGGTCTCGCGGGTCAGGGTCACCGCCAGCGGCAGCGTGCCGGCGGTCAGGCCCTTGGACAGGCACAGAAAGTCCGGGGTGATGCCGTCCGCGCCCTGCTTCTGCGGCGCCCAGTTGCAGGCGAACAGCTTGCCGGTGCGACCGAAGCCCACCGCAATCTCGTCGGCAATCAGGTGCACCCCATGGCGGTCGCAGGCCTCGCGCAGCAGGGTCAGGTAGATCGGGTGGTACATGCGCATGCCGCCGGCGCACTGCACCAGCGGCTCCAGGATCACCGCGCAGGTTTCGTGAGCGTGCTGCGCAATGGCCGCTTCCATGTCGGCGAATCGCCGCCGCGTGTGATCCTCCCAGGACTCGCCGGCAGCGCGTTGGTAGCAGTCCGGCGAGGGCACGTGGATGGGTTGCAGCAGCAGCGGTGCATAGGTGTCCCGATACAGGCCAGTGTGACCGACCGCCAGCGCGCCCAGGGTCTCGCCGTGATAGCCGTTGGTCAGCGCGATGTAGCGGGTCTTCTGCGGTTTGCCGACGTTGCGCCAGTAGTGAAAGCTCATTTTCAAGGCCACTTCCACCGCCGCCGAACCGTTGTCGGCGAAGAAGCAGCGGTCCAGTCCGGGCGGCGCCAGCCGGACCAGGCGTTCGGCCAGCTCCACCGCGGGCTGATGGGTGAAACCGGCGAAGATCACATGATCCAGCGTGTCGAGCTGATCCTTGAGACTGGCCACCAGGTGTGGATGCCGGTGGCCGAAGATGTTGGTCCACCACGAGCTGACCGCGTCGATGTAACGACGGCCCTCGAAATCCTCCAGCCAGATGCCCTCGGCCCGGCGGATCGGAATCAGCGGGATATTGGCGTCCGCACCACCGGCGTGATCGTGCATCTGCGTGCACGGGTGCCAGACGTGCGCCAGGCTGCGCGCGGTCCATTCGGCATTGGACGTCGTCACGTTCGTGCCTCCGAGGCCCGATCAGGACCCGGATGCACGGCACGCCCCCCCAATTTGAAGGATTCGACCGCTTCGCGATCCGCCTGGGTGCTGATCATGCGCATGATCATCTGCATCTGCTTGTCATCGATGACGAGGTCTTTGCGCAACATTGTGGCGACTTCTTCGCTCTCACACACGACAGTGGTCGCGCATGGGTGGGCGAACCCGTGGGCACGGCATCGGGTTGCTGCTCGCAAGCATTCATCTTCGGCCTGGGCGGCGATAAGGCACAGCGCCGAAAGAGATTGCCAACCGAACGCACCGGCAGCCCGATTCCAGACCGCAATCGAATGGGTCGGGGCGAGAGGGCGAGGCCCCGTTCGCCGCAGGCGAGACGAAGCCACAGTGTGGCTTCGGCAGGGGTCGAGCGCCCGAGGCCACGCCGAGGGCCGGAATCCGACCCGCGCTGATGCCAGAAATATCGAATTGGTCGGGGCGAGAGGATTTGAACCTCCGACCACTTCCACCCCAAGGAAGTGCGCTACCAGGCTGCGCTACGCCCCGACGGTCTCCGCGTGAGGGACTTTTTTCGATCACAAGATCGAACGAAATCTGCGGACTGGGTCCCGCGTGAAATGCGATTCGGTGAAGGGGGATCACCTGCGGGGTGGCGATGATAGCCCGCAAGTGACGGACTGGAAAGCGGCGACCGCACCCGCCGGCTCTGCCATCGGCGCCGGCTGTTGAAACGGAAGCGGGGTGCGCTTCAGCGCAGCAGCTTGAGCAGCGATTCGAGTTCGTCGCACACCTGGCGGATTTCCCGATTGCGGTCGGGCGCGGAGGTCTCGGTGCGATTGGCGGCTGTCAGCGCGGCCAGATCGGCCGACGTGCCTTCGCCAGCGCGCGGCTGCTCCTTGAGTCGCTGGCGTGCACCGCCGATGGTGAACCCCTGGTCGTAGAGCAGGCTGCGGATGCGTCGCACCATCAATACGTCGTCGTGCTGGTAGTAGCGCCTGTTGCCGCGCCGCTTGACCGGCTTGAGTTGCGGAAACTCCTGTTCCCAGTAACGCAGCACGTGGGGTTTGACCTGGCACAGGTCTGAGACCTCGCCGATGGCGAAGTAGCGCTTGCGCGGAATTTCCGGCAGCGGCAGCTGCAGTTCAGCGGCCAGCATCGAGTTCCACCCTGAGTCGCAGTTTCTGGCCGGGGCGGAACGTCACCACGCGACGCGCCGAAATGGGGATCTCTTCTCCGGTCTTGGGATTGCGTCCGGGACGCTGGTTCTTGCTGCGCAATTCGAAATTGCCGAATCCGGAGAGCTTGACCTCTTCGCCGGCTTCGAGGCGGCCGCGGATCTCTTCGAAGAACAGATCCACGAACTCCTTGGCCTCGCGTTTGTTGAGGCCCAGCTCGTCGAACAGTGCTTCTGAAAGCTCCGCCTTGGTCAAAGCCACGTTCGTGCGCCCCTAAAAAAGTTCCGTCAGCCTCGCACCGAAGCCCCCAGCTCAGAGGCGGCGCGCGACCGTATGGCGGTCACCGCCGTCTCGATTTCCATGTCCGTTAGGGTGCGCGAGTAATCTTGAAAAATCAAGCCTAAAGCCATGCTTTTGAAGGTAGTCCCTAGGTTGGTTCCACGATAGACATCGAACACCCGCACCTCGCGCAGGATCTCCGGGGCGGCGGAGCGCACGGTGTGCTGCAACTGCGCCAGCGTGACGGTTTCCGGCACCACCAG
>JAJFJX010000132.1 GCA_021773655.1 Panacagrimonas sp. | reverse complement strand
CCGATCAGGCGTTCGGACTTGATCCGCCACGCGCCGTGTGGGCCGGGCTCGCTGCCCTCGAAGCGGCGCGTACTTCCGTCGGGCAGGGTCAGATCCAGGCTGCCCTTGCGCATGCCCGAGAGCATGTAGACCACCAGCTTCATCCTCCACGACAGGCCGCGCAGTTGGCTCTTGCCTGCCAGCGCCGCGGGCAGGTCCGGCGAAAAGCCGTCGTGGCTCATCGCACGGCCCTGTCCGCTGTGATCGCTTTCGCCGGAATTCTTGTCGTCCATCATGTGACCTCGGTGGGCGGCGCGGCGGGCTTGGGGTGATAGCGGCCGCCACGACGCCAGATCTTGAAAGCCTCCCAGTGGATGCCAAAGACGACCTTGAGCGTCATCCACGGCATCCGCAGGACCTGAGCCAGGATCGTGGCATCGGTCAGCGGCCGTCGGTCGCCTGCCAAAGTCGCGTCCAAGATCGGAATGCCTTCGCGTGTTTCGTGGATCACCACGCGCAGACGAACTCCGGGAGGGCCCAGCAGGAAACGGTAGCGCCCCACGAGGTCGAAGAACGGCGACACGTGAAAGCATTTTTCCGCTTCCTGCGCGGTGTCATACGACACTGGCGCATCGGCGGATGCCAGCACGTAGCTGTGCTTTTCGCCGAAGGTGTTGCGGACCTCGGCGATCACCGCCATCAATGTTCCGGCGCGGTCCTCGCAGTACCACAGGCTGATCGGATTGAACACGAAGCCCAGTACCCGTGGCATGCACAGCAGGCGGATGCGCCCGCCCGGCACCCGCAGGCCGCGCTGATGCAGCGCCTGCTCGGCCCAGATGCGCAGTGCGCCGGCTTGGCCGCGGCCGTGGTCGCGATCATGAAAGGCCAGCAGGTTGAAGCGGTTGTGGGAGAACCAGCGCACGCCGCTCGCGGCCGCATCGATGCGGTCGATGTCCAGCAGCAGATGAAAGGTGCGGTAGACGAAGCGGTACAGCGGCGGCACACGTCGGCGGTGCATCACCCGGGTGGCGTAGAGGCAGGCGTGCATGGGGTGTGGAGCCTCGCGATTCGTGGACGCATGCTGGGCAGCCCCTTGTGAAGGCCATCGGCCTGCGGCGGCCGGGGCCTCCAGCGGACGCTCCGTGTCCGGGCTCACGACAGCACGGCCCACGGCGGCAGGCAATCCGGATCCAGGCCCTGCACCGCGTGCAGGCCGGACTTCAGGCCGTCTTCGTGGAAGCCGTACCGAGTCCAGGCGCCGGCGTACCAGAGACCGCCGCGGTTCTGGATCTCCGGCAGGCGCGCGTGGGTCATCACACTCGACGGCGTGTAGTGCGGGTGGTGGTAGACGATGTCGCGGATCACCCGTTCCGGCGCGATCTCGCGTACCGGGTTGAGCGTGACGATGTAGTTCACCGGACCGGCAATGCCTTGCAGCCGGTTCATCCAGTAGCTGCCGGTGATCGGCTGGTCGTGCACCTCGTCGTCGCGATGGATGTAGTTCCACGATGCCCAGGCCCTGCGGCGTCGTGGCAGCAAGGACTCGTCGGTGTGCAGCACGCAGCGACTCTGGTTGTAGGGAATGCCGGACAGGACCGCGCGTTCCAGCGGATCGGCGTCACTCAGCAGTTGCAGCGCCTGGTCCGAATGGGTGGCGCAGACCGCGCGATCAAAGACGACCGGGCCGGCGTCCAGTTGCAGGTGCACGCCATCGCCGTTGCGGCGGATGGAGCGTACCGGCGTACCCAGGTGCAGCGTGCCGCCAAAACGCGCCATCAGCGGTTTGAGGTACTGGTGCGAGCCACCGATCACCGTGTACCAGGTCGGTTGCTGGGTGGCGGTGAACAAGGAATGCGAATCGAAGAAGCGCATGAAGTCTGCCGCCGGGTAGGCCATGGCCTTGAGCGGCGAACAGCTCCAGATCAGGCCCGCCATTGGCAGCAGGTAGCGGCTGGCAAGCTCACGGGACAGGCCCGAGGCGGCCAGAAACTCGCCCAGCGTTCCGTCGGGCAGGCGGCCGGACCGGAGCAGCGCATTGCAGCGCCGGTTGAGGCGCAGGATGTCGACCAGCATCCGCAGGTGAGACAGGCGCAGCAGGTTGGACGGCTGTGCAAAGACACTGAGCAGCTTGTCGCTGCCCATGTACTCGTAGGCGCCGTCGCCCAGCGACACGCCGAACGACATGCTGGTGGGGCGGGTCTGGACGCCCAGCTCGGTGAACAGCGCCGACAGGTTGGGATAGTTGACGCCGTTGTAGACGATCCAGCCGGTATCCACTGCCTGCACCGCGCCGCCGTCCAGTGGCACCTCCACGGTGTGGGTGTGACCGCCGATGCGCGTGTCCTGCTCGAACAGCGTCACCTCGTGACGCTGCGACAGCAGCCAGGCGGCGGACAGGCCGGAGATGCCGGAACCGATGACGGCGATTTTCATGTGAGGCGCGATGGGACAGTGACCTGGGATACGCCACCGAGGTGGACGTGGACGCGGATGCCGTTCAAGGCCTCAGCAGATCAAGGCCTCAGCAGAGGCTCGATATGTGGCCACACCGTGTCGAGGATCAGGGGCTGCGCGGACGCCGAGGGATGGATGCCGTCGGACAGGAAGGCATCCGGGTCCTCGGCGAAGGCCGACAACAGGAACGGCACCAGTGGCACCTGACGGTCGTCGGCGACCTCGGCGAAGGTGCCGGTGAAGGCCTCGGTGTAGGTTGGCCCGTAGTTGGACGGGATGCGCATCTCGAACAGCACCGCGGTGGCGCCGGCCTGCGCGCTGGCATCGACGATGCCTTCCAGGTTGCTGCGCATCTGCGTCAGTGGCAGGGCGCGCAGTCCGTCATTGCCGCCCAGCTCCACCAGAACCAATTGCGGCCGATGGCGGTCCAGCAGGGACGGCAACCGCGCCAGTCCGCCGGCGGTGGTCTCGCCGCTGACCGAGGCGTTGACCACCTGGTGATCAAAGCCCTGCGCGGCCAGCTTCTGCTTCAATAGCCGCACCCAGCCCTGATCGGCGTCCAGGCCGTAACCCGCGGACAGGCTGTCTCCCAGCACCAGCACGGTGGGGGGCGCTGCCCGCGCCGGGGCGGAAGCGCACAGCACCAGGACGAGCAGCAGTGACAGGCGGCAAGACGAAAATGATCGGAGTGACATGGCACGCGATATTGGACAGGGCCTGATGCAGGACATTCGCTGGGCGGTTCGCGCCCAGTCCATCACACACGAGGTTAGCAGCGGCGACAAGCGCCTGACGATTCTCGACGATGTCAGTCTGGACATCGGCCAGGGCGAGTCGCTGGCCATTGTCGGTCGCAGCGGCTCGGGCAAGACCACCCTGCTGTCGATGCTGGCCGGCCTGGACCGGCCCACCCGCGGCCGGGTGGAGCTGGCAGGCAGCGACCTCGGGGCGCTCGACGAGGACGCCCGCGCCCGGCTGCGCGCCGGCCGCGTCGGCTTCGTCTTTCAGTCCTTCCAGTTGCTGGCCGGCTTCACCGCACTGGAAAACGCCCAGCTCGGCGCCGACCTCGCGGGGCATCGCGACGCCGCAGAGCGCGCGCGCACCGCGTTGGCGCAGGTCGGACTGAGCGCCCGCGCCGGACACCATCCCTACCAGCTCTCCGGTGGCGAACAGCAGCGTGTGGCCATCGCCCGGGCCTTTGCCGCCGGTCCGACGATCCTGTTCGCGGACGAACCCACCGGCAATCTCGACAGCGCCACGGGTGCCGAGATTGTCGAACTGCTGTTCCAGCTCAATCGCGAGCGCGGCGCGACCCTGGTGCTGGTGACTCACGACGCCGAACTCGCCGCGCGCTGCAACCGCATGCTGTCGCTGTCCGAGGGGCGGCTCGGATGATTGCGCCTGCCAGTGTCGCGGCGCCACGTGCGCGCCGGTTTCAAGCGCGAGTCGTCGGCGTCTGCTGCGTCACGACGGGGCGCAGCCGGCGGAAGACCATCGAGGCGGCCATGCCCAGCACCGCGAATCCCGCGATGACCGCGAACATGCGCCGATGGCCGACGACACCGGGTGCGCCGTCGAGCAGGTAGCCGAACAGCGGGCCGGCGAAGATGTCCGGCGTGTAGCCGAGCACCGACACCAGACCCACCGCGGCACCGGTGACCGACAGCGGCAGGCGTGCTTCGCCCATGATTGCGTAGTACAGCGCGCGCACCGCGTAGACGCCGACGCTGGTGACGATGACGGTCATCGCCAGCAGTGCGGTGGCCCCCGGTAGCCGGTTCCCTGTGGCGAGAACCCCGGCGCCGAGCGCCATCAGCGCGAAGCCGCCGATCAGTGTGCGCGACCCCTCGATGCGATCGGCGACCAGGCCCGCGCCGATGGCCGCCAGCGGTCTCATCCAGAAGCTGAGCGTAGCCAGCCAGGCGGCCTCGACCGCGTCGTAGCCGAGCACGTCGGCGGCGTAGAGGCTGAAATAGTCGGTGGCTTTGTAGCCGACGTAGGCGCAGACCACGATCAGCGCCTGCCACCACACCAGCGGCCGGCGGCACACCTGCGCCAGCCCGTTCCAGGCCGAGGCGCCGCGGAGCTGTCCGCCTGCCGGGTCCGCCGGCAGCAGGCCCCAGGCCAGGGCGGCACTGAGCACGGTCAGCGCGGTGCAGATCAGGATCACCCGCTGCAGCGCCACGCTGCGTTCGGCGACTCCGGCGTCCAGCGGACTGCCCGGTGTCAGCCAGGCGAAGCCGGCCACCAGCGCCGAAGCCAGCACTGCGGCGAGCAGGCCGCGGCCGCCGTCGAGCCCGCCGAAAGCCCGTCCCTGGGCGGCATCGCCGCCCCATTGACGGGTGGCCCGGATCAGCGCTGCCCAGAACAGCAGGATCGAGGTCAGGCCCCAGAACGCGTACAGCACCGTCAGCAGTTTCACCCCCGGCATCGCGGCAAATCCCAGGCCGCCCAGCGCCGTGGTCAGCAGCGCAACGGTGATCAGGCCGCGCGCCGGGTAGCGGTCGGCCAGCGGCCCGCCCAGCAGGTAGGCGGCCATGGCCACCACGCCATAGGCGGAAAACGCGGTGCCGAGTTGCAGGTTGGTGAGCCCGAACACTTCGAGCAGGGTGGGGCGGAACACGCGTGCAATCACGAACGGCAGCACGAACGCCATCTCGCCGGCGATGATCAGGGTCAGCAGCGTGGCCCAGCGGCGCAGCGGGCCGGTGGCCAGGGTGGCGGAGGCGACGGGCGCGCCGGTCCTCATGGTGTTGCGGGTCCCCCGTAAGCAAGCGGAACGTCGATGCTCGCAGCGCCCCCGGGGGCGCCGCAAGCGTCGGGCCGGAACCTCGTGCCGGGTCTGCCGGTCGCAGGCCCTCTTTCCGGATAGCACTGCGCGCCGTGCGAAAGCCGGCATCATGGCAGTGGACCCGACCGAACCCGATGCCCGCATGCACGCGATCCGACCGCTGTTGCGCCGCTGGCTGCGCACACCCGAACTCTTGATCCTGGCCCTGGCGGTGGTGGTGGCAGTGGCCGCCAGCAGCGCGGTGGGTCTGTTCAGTGATCGCGTCGCGCGCGCCATGGAAGACCAGTCCGGCGAGGCGTTCGGCGCCGATGCCGCGATCCGCTCCCGCGAACCGCTGTCGTCGGCAGTGCTGGAGCAACTGGCACCGCTGTCGCTGCGGCGTGCAGAACTGATTCAGTTCCCCAGCGTGGCCTTCAAGGGCGAGCAGTCCTCGCTGGCCTCGGTCAAGGCCACGGACGCGGCCTATCCCTTGCGGGGACAGTTGCGCACCGCACCCGAGCCGTTCGGCCCGGAGCGGGTGGAAGCCAACGGCCCGCCCTCGGGCGAGGCCTGGGTGGACCTGCGCCTGTGGCAGGACCTGCAACTGTCGCTGGGCGATACCCTGGAACTGGGTCGCGGCCGATTCCGGGTGACCCGCATCCTGAGCTACGAACCCGACCGCGGCGGCGGCTTCACCGACCTGGCACCACGGATGATGGTGGCGCTGGAGGACATCCGCGAATCCGGCCTGGTCGGGCCCGGATCGCGCGTTCAGTACAAGCTGCTGCTGTCCGGCGCGCGTGATCAGATCGAAATCCTGAAGGGCATCCAATGGCCGCCCGGCGTGCGTTTCGAGACCGCGCAGGAAGGGCGCCGCGAGATCGGCGGCGCGTTGGACCGCGCGCGGCAGTTCCTGGACATCGCGGTACTGTCGGCGATGCTGCTGGCCGGCGCGGCGATCGCCGCCTCGGCCCACCAGCACGGACAGCGCCTGCGCGACGAGGCGGCGATCTACAAGGTGCTGGGGGCGACCTCGCGGCAGATCGCGCAACGCAGCCTGCTGCGCCTGCTGGGCCTGGCGCTGGGGGCCGGACTGGTCGGCATGCTGATCGGCGGCCTGGCCCAGGGCGTGGTCGCACAGGCGGCCCAAGGGCTGACCCAGACGGCGCTGCCGCCCGCGCAGCCGCTGGCGGCCCTGTGGAGCCTTGCGCTGGCGCTGCTGCTGGTGTTCGGGTTTGCCGCGCCGGCCTTTCTCACTGCGCGGCATACGCCGCCGGTCCGGGTATTCCAGCGCACCGCGCCGGTCGGCGGCAGCCGGCTCGCCGCGGGCGTGGCGGCGCTTGCCGCCGCCCTGCTGGTGGGCTGGCATACCGGGGATGCACAACTGGCGGGCATCGTGCTGGCCGGGACCGCTGCCGCCACGCTGGCGCTCGGCGTGTTGTCCTGGGCGCTGGTGCGGTCGCGGGCCGCGCTGCGCCGGCGCGGCGGCACGGCGTTGCGCTTCGGCCTGGCCAACATCGCCCGCCGACGCTGGGCCAGCGTCGGGCAGTCGGTGGCCCTGGGCCTGGCACTGCTGGCCCTGCTGCTGGTCGGCGTGGTGCGCTCAGACCTGCTCGGCGCCTGGGAAAACCGCCTGCCCGACGATGCGCCCAACCAGTTCCTGATCAATATCCAGACCGACCAGGTCGCGCCGCTGGAGGCGTTCTTCGATGCCCGCGGTGTCGGTGGCGCGCGTCTGTGGCCGATGACCCGTGCGCGCCTGGTCGAACTGCGCGGCGAGCCGGTCGATGCCGACAGCTTCGATGACCCGGAGGCACGGCGCTGGGTCAATCGCGAGTTCAACATCTCCTGGGTCGATCGCTTCGGCGACGACAACCGGCTGATGCGGGGTCAGTGGTGGCCCGCCGATACCCGGGGCGAGCCCTGGCTGTCGGTGGACGAAACCGCGGTGGAGCGGCTCGACCTCGAGCTGGGCGACACGCTGACGCTGCAGATTGCCGACCGCAGACTCGAAGTGCGCGTATACAACATCCGCAAGGTGAGCTGGGACAGTTTCCGTCCCAACTTCTTCCTGGTGGTGCCGCCGGGGCTGATCGAGGACAGCGCGGTGCAATGGCTGACCAGTTTCCATCTGCGGCCGGACCAGCGGCCGCTGCTGCGCGAACTGATCCGAGAGTTTCCCAACATCACGGCGCTGGATCTGGACGCGGCCATCGCCCAGGTGCGCACCATCCTCGACCGTGTCGTCGGCGCGGTGGAATTCCTGTTTCTGTTCACGCTGGCGGCGGGCCTGACCGTGCTGCTCGCCGCCATCGAGGGCACCCGCGCCGACCGTGTGCGGGAAACCGCCTTGCTGCGCGCGCTGGGGGCTTCCAACCGCACCATCCATCTTGGCCTGCTGGCGGAATACGCGGCGCTGGGGCTGGTCGCCGGCCTGGTGGCGGCGCTGGCGGCGCAGGTGCTGGGCGCCAGCCTCGCCGAGCGCGTGTTCGAACTTCCCTACCGGTTCAGCCTCACCCTGTGGGCCAGTGGCGCCTTGGGCGGTGCCGCTCTGGTCAGCGCGCTGGGCTGGCTATCGCTGCAACGCAGCCTGCGCACACCGCCGCGTCGCGTGCTGGCGGCTTCGGGCTGAGGCGCGGGGCCCTCGAGCGGGTCCGTAAAGGCCGGATTCACGGCGTCGTGTCCCGGCAGTCGGGGAGCGGCCCCTGCAGGTGCCAGAGCGTCTGATCGCCGGACTTCAGCAACGGCTGCAAATGGCTCTGGTAGCAGTCCAGCAGGCCCCGATAGTTGTCCGCCTTCCAGCGAATCAGCTGACGCGAGGCGCGTACGCCAGCCGGGGGATCGATGATCCAGGAAGACACCAGCAGACGTCCGCGGGCGGGTGAGCGTTGCGCCGCCAGCGTGATCCTTTCGAGCACCTCGGAATAGGGCTCGGTGGCGGAAATGACGCGCTCTCCGGTATGGCGTGACAGGTATCCGTCGCTGATGTAACCCCCGAGCGTGAGCCATACATCGCCCGGCATCGCAACCGAACGCGCAGGTGCAGTCTGCTCCAGCCAGAAGTCGGTCTTGGGGTCGGTCATCGGCAGGATGCTGCCCGATGCGTTTCCGACCGTCAGTGCAGCGGCAAAGCCCGCGAACAGCCAGGTGCCGAGGCGGTCCCGCTGCCGATGGATGATCAGGCCGACGCTCAGCATCAGCCATGGGATCACCGCGATCCAGAATTCCGGATTGTAGGCCTCCCATGCCGTCGCGAAGCCGGCCTGGACCAGGATCGCGACGATCGCCACGCGCAGGAGGATCGGAGACCGGCCTCCGGCCGCGACTCGCGCGCCGCGCCCGGCGAAAAAGTGCCGCAGGACCCGGGGCAGCAGGCTCATCGCCAGTACACCGGAGGTTGCCAGGGCGGTGAAGGCCAGCACGCGCTGTGCGGGGGCGGTTCTCAGCGCCTGGAAGTGCTCCTCGGCCAGGATCACCTGCGGAAAGCTGTCGTGGGCCAGCGAATACAGACCCTCGAATCCGAGGAACGCATGGATACCCACCAGTGCGCGCGCCAGGCCGATCAGCGCCATCAACGGCGTTTTCAGGGACCATGGTTCCCACGGACCGTCACTGGCGTAACCGAGCATCCAGTTCAAGAAGCCGTCGAGGCTCTGCACCCCGACCGACTGGACCGCGACCCAGATGTACGCGCCCAGGCAGGCGGCGCCCCCCAGCCCAAGCAGGGCCACCGGCGCGCGCAATCTTTGCCGTGCGGGCATGCCTTCTGCCTGCCACCAGAGCAGCAACGCCGCAGGAAAGAAATACAGCACGCTCTGCTGATGCAGCAATGCCGCGAAACTCAGGCACAGTGCGGCCAGACTCACTCGTATGGCGCACGCCGGTGCCGGGCTCGCAGCAGGGATTGCCACGGTCGACGGCCGCGTCAGCAACAGGCCGTACGCGACCAGGATCCACGGCAACGGCAGGATGTAGGTTTCCGCCTCGACGCTGTAGAGCCAGAACCCGAAACTGCCCGCCGTTGCCAGCGTCACGCTTGCCGCAAGCATGCGGGAGGTTCCGGCCCGGATGCATATCGCGTGCAGCAGCGCGGCTGCGACGGCGCCGCTGACGGCACTGAGCAACTGCATGGGTCGCAGCGCATCGCCGTCCAGCCCCAGCGCCAACCATCCCTGGTAGGCCACGCGCCCGACCGCGGCGAACAACAGATGATGAGGGTGGAACAGCTCATCACCGCGCGTGACGTCGACCACATACCGCAGCGCATCCTCGGCCTCGGTATGGTTGTTGCTCAGGGTCAGCAGAAACACCACCAGCGCAGCCAGGCCGATCCCCGCGGAGTGTCGGTTCATGTTGGGGCCTCCGCACGGCGAATCGACCAGACTGCCGCGCCTTCCACGCATGCCCCGTATCGGGTGCAGCGTGAGGCCGTGACAGCTCGCATCCAACGTCGGGTCGCCCGCTGCATGCTGGCTGCGGCGTGTGGCAGCGGGCGTGAACGGTGATTTCGCCCGCTGCCGCCACGGGCGGGAGCCACCACTGTTGGCGGGCCGGGGTGTTTCAGGTCCGGACTTCCGGGGTGTGGACTGCCCGGCGTTGCGGCCGCCTTCGGCCCGCCAACAGCCGCCCGAGGTGCAGCAGGCCGATTCCGGCAAAAGCGGCGACCAGCGGCTCGGCAGGTGCGCGATGGCCCCAGCGCACCAGTCCGGCGAGGAAGATCACGGCCAGTGCCAGTCCCAGCACGAAGGCCACCAGGACGCGAACCCGTCGCGCGGCGTCCGGCGTGCGCAGACTCACCCACAGACCGACCATGCCCCCGACCAGGGCCAGTGCATGGACCGCGCCGAGTGCAACGAACGCGGTGATGTAAGCCGGTCCGTTGTTCCAGATCCCGGCAATGACCCCTCCGAGGCCTTCGCGATCCATCAGCAGCTTCCAGTAATGCGTGTCAGGCGTGGTTTCGAACAGCCTGAGGTAGTGACCGAAGACTGCGTTGGCCCCCGGGTTGAGGGCCAGGTTGGTCAGATCACTGAGAAGGGTCTTCAGGAATCCGACCGGATGGGTCGCGAACAACTGCAGGAACGCCACGACCGAGATGCGCGGGGTGGTCACCGGGTCCTGCGCGTACCAGTCCTTGATGCCCAGCAGGCTCAGCGCCCGATGGGCCCGGATCCTGAGGTTCACGCCGAGGTCGGCTTCCCAGACGCCCATGCCGACCTCGCCGGTCAGCGAATAGCGCCACAGCAGCCAGAGCCCCGGAAACAGCAGCAGGCAGGCCAGTGCGGCGCCTACGGCCTGCCGGCGCAGCTGTGGCGTCCACCAGGCGATCAGCGCCATCGCCAGCGGCAGGAAGATCATTCCCTGGGGCCGGATGAAGGCCCCCAGCGCCCACGGCAGGATGGCCAGCCACAGCAGCCTGGCGTCCGTTCCGCGCAGGCCGGCGGCCAGCAACAGCGTTCCCGAAACCATGCAGAACGTGAAGAACGTCTCGGTGGTGAGCAGATGCGGACTGATCATCGAACCGGGCAGAAATACGAACAGCAGCCCGGCCATCGTCGCCGCCAGAGGCGTGGCGCCCAGGGTGCGGACCAGGCCCATCGTGGTCAGCAGCGAGCCGAAGGCGATC
>JAJFJX010000131.1 GCA_021773655.1 Panacagrimonas sp. | reverse complement strand
GGCAAAGTGCCGAAATGGGGACAACGAGTTATCATATAGATAGTTCTAGTAAAGGGCTTGTCCCCATTTCGGCATCGTCAGAGCAGCCATTTGATCTAACACCGGCTAATCTGCTTTGGGGCCGGGCCGATCATGGGCTTTTCAAGCCTCGCACCCTAACACCGGCTCAAATCAATATTCGAGATTGTGCACCGGCAACGGTGCTGCTCGACACCGGCAAATTCAAAAACATCGACGATCTAAAATTAGTGCTGCCTCGCAAGATTCGTGGCGTGCAAATGCTGTCTGAAGGTACGGCAACGCTGAATTGAATCTTTTTTCGCCCACACAGAGTCGTAGGCGGCGGTTTGGCCCGTTTAGCGATGATTACGCGTAGAATACAACAATCGACTCTACGGGCCTGTATGGCCGTTTAAACGCGTTTACGGGCAGCGTATATGCCAAAGAAAGAACCCACAGCGCTGGAAACGCCATGGGCTCTAAGATTTTTTAACCGACGCCGCTCTTTCGCAAAAATGAGGCGTCACAACTTGGAACTTGTAAAATGACCATAGCAGAAAACCAGAAAGAAATAAAGCAGCCATTTGAAATTGGCGACCCGCCGCTCTTCAAACCATACGCCCCCAGAGACATGCCGCTCACAGGCACAGTCGCCATTCTGGCGGTCGGCGGTCGGGTAGACCCGGATAACAGAGTTGAATATCTTTTTGATGAACACGACAGCTTCGATAAATTCGGCGATTGGATTTACGACGTTGATATCGAGCCAATTCATCTGGACCTAAATAGTAAAGACCGCACCGCCCAAAATGCTCAGATAGCCCGCGCCGACCTGGTGCTCATGGAGTGGATTGACGAAGAGTGGGAACAAGCACCACCGCCACACCGCTCGGGGCAGCGTTTCTATATCGTGAAAAAGGGGCAAGCCGATACGGCTTGGCAAATTCTCAATGATCGCGTCAATTTGCTGATTGACATGCACGTGCGTGAAGTTATCGAGGCGCGCAACAGGGCACGCGCCAAGAGAAGGGTGCTCAGAAAATTAAAGGCTGACAAAAAAAGACTTCGCGAGAAAAACAACGCGCAAAGTCTAGTGCGTGTGGCACAGCAGCCTAGTCATGCTTTGACTCATTCTGAGTCTATCGGGTGACCATATGGTTGGGCGTCGTCGTTTTATCGTGTGTCGTGATTTGCGGGGTTTGTATACACGCGCCCGATGCGCTGACAAAAAGCCCAGCCACGAAGTCAGTACACCGATCACACTGCCGGTAGGGCTATGCAACTATACAGCCGACAGCATATGCCGCTCACGCTGTCGGCAATGCCCTGACAATCTCATGCGCTGCGATCAGTTGTCGGCATCACGTCTGCACACAACCGCGTGCAAGATAACTTCACTTAGCATGCAATAGAAAATCGAAGGTCGAATGGCCAATGGTGTGCGTGAAAACTTTTTGCTTTCTTAGGCGACCCCCCCCCGTACCCCTTAGGGATGTTGTTCCATATAATCGAAAAACTACATCTCTGTAGGCCCGCCCCACCTTCGGCAAAAGAAGACTGTCGCACCAACTATATCGGACTCCAACCCTCACAAAATGTGCGCCGAGCAAAACAAGCTGGCCCAAAAAAAATTAGACCAAAATCAAGACACCCCCCCCTTACCCCGTCAAGCATCTCAAAAAGCAAAACGCATTTCGTACTCTGGCGAAAAACACCATCACAAATCGGTTTTGCAAACACCTCGCCAAAAAATTTTAGAAGCCAAAATCAAGCGGCTCATTCGCTAAAAGCCGACGTTGGTTATGGTATACTTATAGAGTGAAAACCCCCCTCTTTTTAATTACGAAAAAGCCACCAATGCCAGCAACAGCACAAGCCACAACACAAACCACGGCAACAGAGCCAGCAAATGAGTTAGATCAATTTCTTGCAGCCACCAAAAGACTTGATGAAGTCGAAAAAAAACCGGGCTGCTACGATCTCAACGGTCACTACACCGCCGAATGGCTTCAGGCCGAAGATGAATTGCTAGCGGCGTCGAAACGTCTTTTCGAAGTTGGCGAGGCGCATCTCTGCTCACCAGACGGTTGCAGCTCAATTATGTTGCTATGCGATGTTTTCGTGCCTGATGTCGAGCGCCCGGCAGATAGCTCTTTCTATGGCGATTTTGAATTCGTGAAGACATGGCTGCGATTGGGCGTGCTGAGCAGTGAAATCAGCGACATTCGTGAAGCCCGCGCGAACATACAAAAACAACTTGAACGCCGCGCACCAAAAGACTGCGAGCACGCGCTGAAACGACTGTGCGCTGCCTATGATCAGCAAATTATGAAACACCAAAAAGTGACACGCGATCGCGCGATGTCATCGGCCAGATAACTTGAAAGATTAATGATGCTACAGGCACCACCAAAAGCAAAGCCCGCACGCCCCGAGCCGCTTGACCCGTCTAAATTGCCCGTCGGCGTAAGGTACAACAAGGTAACGCGGCGCTATGTTGATAATCAGCCCGGTTCACTGATCACGTATGACCCGCGAAAGCGAAAAACAATCGTCGGCAATGGCAAACGTGCCGCGCTGGTTGAAGCCTTGCGCGCTAAGCTGCGCGATTAAATCTCTCATCAATCTAATAAACACTTACAACAAGAGTCAGGCCATGCTTTTCAATTTAAATTCAGGCAAAGGTTTACTTGGTAAAACAAGCCAAAACATCGCCGCCATTACGCCGCAAAAACCAAGCTTTGCCCCGCCACCTTCAGCTGTAGCGCAACAACCGGCAACGAAGGCCAGATACAAAGTTGACGACCCGGGCGTAGACCCCGGCGTGAAGCATTTTTCAGACATGGGCGGCGGCTTGCTTTTATCACTGATGGGCAAAAAGATTAACACGCCTGACGACCTTGAAAATCTCGAACCCGGCTTGCAGAAAATAGCCGACAACGGTCGCCAGTTCGCTGCGGCTCTTATGGGCTTTGATCACAACCCGGCTGCACGGCGAGACGACGCCGCATACCAAGCAGAGCGCAGCGAGCTTTTCAATCAAATGCGCGCACAGCCTGCCGCCAGTCGTTACCAAGACACGAATGACCTTGCTGGCCGCTATCAATAATCACCAGCAACGCGCACAGCACCATTGAACAACACGACGCCCCGGCAATAATCGAAAGCACACACAACATTATGCCGGCAAATAACAAAGACACTTCACAAGCAGCGCTGAAGAGATACGTCACAGCGACCAACAAATTTTTGGCGACATCTTGCAAAAAAGACGGCGACACGCCCGCATTTAAAAAGGCAAGCGAAGATCATAACAAAGCCGCGCTCGAATTCTTCGAAGTCGCGCATGAGCATTTCGGCACACCCACCGGTCGCCGCGCAATTCGTGACTTGGCTGATTGGTACGCACCCAAACCGCGCGTTTGGTTGCCCGATGTTGATTTCACGACCGCATTCGAATTCGTCGAAGCTTGGTTGAAATATTGCGACCTACAGTTTGATCTTGAAAATGTCGATGCAATTCATAAACGCCTTTCAAGCCGGCTCGACGTGACAAAAAATATGTACGAATTCGACGGGCTCAGATTGCTGCAAGACAGCCTATTCGTCTACGAAAACGAATACCGCAAAGACATTGCAGACTTCAGAGCGCACGAAGCTGCAAAAGAAAAAGCCGCCCGTGAGTTGGCGTTATAGACCGCTGATTACAAAAATATTTGTATAGTCTGTTAGAATCGAGTTGCTCTGGGGCTCTATTGGCGGCAGGTGCGCTTAATTTATTGCACTTAAGCTGCGCAACCTAACAGAGTAAAATATGGCATTCTTCAAACAGCACATCGTTCGCCTTCGCCTAGCGCCTTCGAAAGCTATGGCAATTTTTAAACGGTACATCATTCGCCTTGCGCTTTCGAAAGCAATGAAGCGCAGGGCACAAGAGCCAGTACCGCGCTCAGGCGAAGAGGGGAAGCGGGTCAATTCGTTTTCGGTAGCTCTGCGGCACCCAGAAATTGATGGCTTTAGTGTTTTAATCGACGCGTTAACGCCACATGGTGCGCAAGGGCTCTATCTTTCAGGTGAAAAGCATGAAATGCCCTGCTGCATTTCTAACGTACATTTTTCTGAGTGCAAACTGTTTGCGAGTAGATTCTATGGCCGCTATACGTTTGAGTACCACAGTGCGGTTGCTCTAATAGTTTCAGAATCGATAAGGCGACCATTTTTCGCCGTGGCGAGCGACCGGCTGAGCCAGTTGAGTTTTAACCTGCGAACGCCAGTGCGTTTTGAACGAATGCAACTGCTCAAAAGCGCTGTTGAACATTACCTTGAAATAAAAACCAGCTCAGCTCTAATCCATAAGGGTGATGAAGCAACTCGCAGTATGACTTCGTCTTATTTTCTTATGAGAATTCACGGCATGCAAATGTATCAACACCCACAGTTCAAGCAACACGATGACAAGATGAAACTCTACCTCAGATCATTGGTGGTCTCTGGCGATATGTTCGAAGACCAGCAGCGACAATTTCGAATTAAACCACAGGCGATTCAGACCATTGCCAAATTCGAACAAGAGAACAGACGTCATCGCACGCAGGTGACTCAAACTTGGTTGCTCGTCATCTTCACGGGTTTATTGGCGTTTTTTGGCGCAGCTCCATATTGGGTCAAAATTAAAGCCTTAGTTTGTTGCTTGGCAAAGCTTGGCCATGCGTATTGGTTACGGGCACTTCAGTATTGCTGCTAAAGGCGGCATTCAATTTGGCTGGTAAACAATTGCCTAATCTTTCAACGGCATACCCGACCTGGCAGTGTAAGTTTATCAAGCGGGTTGCGAAGAGAGAGCCTGAGATCGCTCGTGAAATGGTGAAATACGCGCTTAAGCTGACACAGGCTATAGCCCGCGTTGTGGGCATCGTTACCCCCTCAAGAACGATAGTTTTTACTCTCTGTGCCGAGCGCGATCACGGTAATTGAGAGATTGCGGCGTACTGGTATGGTTCGGCGCAATTAGTTTCTAACTAGCGGTCTAAGATTAATTCTTGGGGTCATCTCTGCGAGCAATTTTATCTTTTGCACCATCCGGAATTTTTTCTTCGAACATCTTTTTCACAGCATTTGGTTGCGTGATCTGGTTGTCAGCAATCATGTTAATCAGATCGAATAGTTTAACCGCCGTTGCTCGATCGTCTTTCAGATCAAGTTCTCCGGGATGAACCGCATTATTGCCGTGAGCGTCCGCCGTCTGCATCCGCTCAGCTTTGCTGAACATACTGCCAGGGGAGCAATTCGTCGATCCTGTTGATCTTGTGATCTGCGATCCGGGCAAGAACATCGGTCAGCCAAGCTTGCGGATCGACGCCATTCAGCT
>JAJFJX010000014.1 GCA_021773655.1 Panacagrimonas sp. | reverse complement strand
GCCTAGTCTCGTCCAGTGCAAGTCGAGCGACTGTCAGCTGAGCAAGGATGGAATTTCCATAAGCATCGCGAAGCGCGTTGCCTGCGTCTTGGAAGGTCTCATAGCGCGCCAGCTTTCCCAACTTATCTAAGCTATCGAAGCTGCCCTCGTATTTATCGGTCTTTCCGAGCAGACGCGGCGCGTGCTCGCGAATGAGTTCGCTGACCTTTACGGTTTCAGGGACTCTGTAGCCATGGTTCGAGAGCACCTCTCGGAACGCGGGGATGACATCCGCAATGCCGGCGCCAATTGCTCCGCTAAAGGCAATTATGAGTTCCGGAGACTCTCCGGGCTTGACCACATTTGCGGCTGGGACGTTTGCTTGGAAGGGCGAGTTCGACTGCACATTCGCCAGCTTCATTACAGTTCCATCCTCATCATCGGCCGGCGAAACTTCTTTAAGCTCACTTCAGGTCAAAGCCGGCCTTGTTAGAGCGAGCGAGAACACGATCTAGGAAGTCGCTTGACACAGACAAACCGCCCCGACTCTCGTTGAGCTTGAATTGAAAGAACTTCGCGCGCGAGTTTGAAATTTCTTTTGAGGCTTCAAAATCAAAGGCCTTTTGATTCTTGTCCTCCAAGATTTTCGGCTTCTTGCTCATGAGAGGCGTCCTTTTCAAGGCACTAGGCTGACATTTGGTCGGATCGACTTGTCAGGTCCGGGCCGTGTGCAAGCAATTCAAACTAGAAAAACCAGCAGGGCCGTGCGCCGTCGCAGATTGCTCGGCTACCCTTTGGCCCTTCCCAGGGCCAAAGGGTAGCCGAGCTACGGGGGCACCGCCACCAATGTTTCAGCTCGATGATGGCCTGGGCCGACTCAAGCCGTGACTGAGACGGGCAGGCGAGCGGTACAGAGGCGGTACACCCCGCATGCACGATTAACTGCGCAAGAACGCGCTAACTAGCTGTTTCTAAACGCTACTAGGCATCACTACTGCGCCGTCACAATCGCCGGACTATCAGAGGCGTCGCCTCTGAGGGGCCGACTCATAATGCTTTGGTTCTCGGTTCAAGTCCGAGCGGGCCCACCATTGACCGCGAGACAAGCCGCGGAGACCCATACGGCGCGGAAAGGACGTCAGGTCGTTCAGTGCCGCGAGCCCATGCCCGACGCGGCGTTACGCTCTCCATCGAAGGGGCGGCTCATGGCCGGGTCATCCCCAAGAATTGCATCTACCTACGAGTACGGCCGCTTCGGCAGTGCCAGAACTCGATACAACCAATCGCTCACGAATGACGCGACAGAAGCCCGATGTTGGCAACGACGAACGGAGTCAGGTAGTTCAACCCGATTTTCGCGACCAGGTTCCAATCCAGACCCGAAGTCGCCAGAACGTCCCAGTGATTGACCATCGTGAGCCATGTGCCAACGATGAATGCCGTCAGCCCGGTTCGTTTCAGATGCTCCAGCCGACAAACCACCTGGCAGTACCGGCTTGGCCGTGAACGTCGGGCGCCCTTTTGATCAGCGCTCATGGGCGCTCCCCGGCAAGAACAACTCTGATGATGAGGCGGCCTGCAAGAGGCCTTGACGAGCAAGTGAGCCGGACGACTGCCCTGGGGCTCGATCACGGCTTCGGGCCGGTCGGCCAATCACTCGCAAAACTCGGACGAGCATCCGGAACCGGATTTCCGCTGTCCAGCAGAAGGTCATCTGCTTTGGTGATGATCGAGATGAAGCAGTGGACATGGCATGGCCTTCGTCGCCAAGGGCATCAAATGTCATCACGCCGCAGCGAGGGCCGGTAAAGAACACCCGTCCATAACACCCGGCCATGCAGGTTGAACTGGGTGAGCAGACTGCTCGGGCAATCCATTTTTGGCGATCCGTCTGGACGATTGGCAACGTATCACAGACGAATAGCGCCCGATCATCCCTCGCTCCCGCGTAAGTTGGCGACCACATTCCGTCTCGCAAGAGGACGCCAATGAGTCTGACCACCACCGTCGCGCATCGAAGCGCCGCCCTGGCCGCCTCCGTATTCGATGCGTTCCTCCGCCAAGGCGAAGTTCCCTTTGTGATCTTCTTCTGGGCGCCTTGGTGCTACTCGTGCCGCGGTCCGGTGCCGACGCCGGATCAACTCGCCGTCGAACTGGGCGGGCGGCTGCGAGCCGGCAGGATCAAGGTCGACGAAGCCGCTAATCCGTCTGTTCGATGCGGCGTGCACAGCGTCCCCGCGCGGCTGCTGGTCGGCAGCGGCAACGCAGTGGCCAGTCCGGTCGGTGCGCAGCCGCGCGAGGCCATGCATCGCTGACTGTCGCCCCACCTCGCGGCCCGAGCCCGACGCCGCAAGCGGTTTCGAAATGTTTCATTCACCGTTTCATTCACGCTGTACTCGACTTCAGGAGATTCCAGGATGAGTGCCGAATACAAGATCACCCTCCCTCTGCAGACCGCCGAATCCGCCTCCGGTGATGCACCCGAAGGCCTGCGCAAGGCCAGGCAGGCCATGGGCTTCGTCCCCAATATGTACGGTGCGATGGCCAACTCGCCGGCGCTGTTTTCCGGCTACAGCACGGGATACGGGCGCTTCCGCGCAGAGTCCGGCTTCACCTCGGTGGAGCAGGAGGTGGTGTTCCTGATCATCAGTCGTGGCAACG
>JAJFJX010000130.1 GCA_021773655.1 Panacagrimonas sp. | reverse complement strand
TCCACGCTGTCGAATTCGAAGAAGACCGAGCGCTCCACCAGCGACATCGTCTTGATATCCCCGGCGGCGATCGAAGAGCCCGCGCCCGTCCCGGCACCGGCGCTGGGGCTGGTGGACAGCCCTGTGCCCGCATCCGGGCTGCCGACGCCCGCCCCTGCACCTGGTGATCCGGACTTGTTGGACTTGCTGGCGCATCCAGATGCCGCCAGGCCAAGTACGATTACGGCCCCCAAAACGAGCTGCTTGACCATCTTGAAACTCCTGAAAAGGTGTACTGCAGAGTTAGAGTTGAAGCGTTATCACTTGAAGCGTTACCACTTATCGTTGCAGCGGTGACCAGGCCGGCTCCCTGACATCTCCGGATTGACGCAGCCTCTGTCGAATGCGTCCATCGGTACTGACGGTGGCGAGTTCCGCATCCTTGCCGCCCTGGGTCGCATAGATGACAGCCGCGCCGTTTGGAGCAAAACTCGGACCTTCGTCGAACGGTCCGTCGCTGAGCATCCTCATGCTACCCGTGGCCAAATCAAGGATCGCGATACGATAGCGGGAATTGGTCAGGTTGACCAGCACCAGAGTCTTGCCATCAGGCGAATAACTGGCCCTCAGGTTCTGGCGGCCCTCGAAAGTCAATCTTTTGGATTCCCCACCAGAGGCGGGCATCTGGTAGATCTGCGGCGGGCCTCCGCGCTCGGAGGTATAGACGATGGAGGCCCCGTCGGGTGACCAGGCCGCTTCGGTGTCGATGCCATGGGTGGTGGTCATGCGCTGCTTGACCCCGGTGGCCACGTCAATGAGGTAGATGTCCGGGTTGTTCTCATAGGACAGGGTCACCGCCAGGCGTTTGCCGTCCGGCGACCAGGCCGGCGATCCATTGATTCCCTTTTCAGACACCAGCTTGCGCACCTTGCCGGTGGCAATCTCGTGGATGTAGATCGACGAGCGACCGCGCTCGTAACCAACGTAGGCCAGGCGGCGGCGGTCGGGCGCCCAGGCGGGGGACATCAGCGGCTCACGGGAGGTGGCGATGGTGCGCGGGTTCTCGCCATCCCAGTCGGCGATCATCAGCGCGTAGGTACGGTCCAGACCGAAACCCTTGGATGCGACGTAGGTGATCTTGGTATTGAAGATGCCGGCAATTCCGGTGAGGTTCTCGAAGATCAGGTCTGCAATCTGGTGGGCCGTGTAGCGTAGCTGGCGCGGCTCGGCCGGCGGCATCTCGAAGCCCAGGCGCTGCTCGCCGCGCAGCACGTCATAGAGATAGAAGCGGACCGAGACGCGGTCCGACCCCGGGTCACGGCGTACGCTGCCGATGACCACGTTGTCCATGTTGACGGCGCGCCAGTTGCGGTAGTCGATCTGCTTGGGGTCCGACGGACGTTCCAGCATGTCGGTTCTGGGCAGTGCGTAGAACAGCCCGCTGCGAACCAGGTCGCCCTCGATCACCTGGGCAATGTCCATCAGGCCTTCATTGCCGGCAAAGGGAACGATGGCGATCGGCTGTGCGCCGGTGGCGCCGCCGGTGACTTCGAACTGAAGCTGGGCGTTGGCGGACTGGGGCCCGATCAGAAACAGGCCGGACAGCAGAATTGCAATAAATGCGCGCATGAGAAGTTTCGGTCGTATTCAGGTTGGACGTGCGTTGGATCAGATTCTAAACCGTTGATCGTACGGCATGCTTGGTCCTGCGATCACTGAAGTTTCGTTCAGGTTGGGTGGAACGGCCTCAGTAACCCAGGCTTTCCGGCGTAAAGGTCGGCTCCAGCACCCGCTCGAAGGCCTTGGGATCGACAGGCAACGGCAAGGGGCTGGACTTGTAGACGGCATTTTCCACGGAGACATCGAACGCAGGATTACCGGAGCTGCGGATGATGGTGACCGAGACCACTTCGCCGTTGGGCAGGATTTCGATCCGCACCTGGCAGCGCAGCCCCTGCGGCAGGCCGGGCGGCCGCAGCCAGCGCGAGCGGATGTGCTCGTTGAGCTGCTGAGCCCAGGTCTTCTGTACCTCGCCGATACGTGCGGCTTCGGCGCGCGCCTCGGCCTCACGAGACAACTCGTCCTCCATCATCTGCTTGAGACGACGTTGCTCCTCTTCCTTGCGCTTGCGCTCTTCCTCCTTGCGCTTGCGCTCCTCTTCCTTCTTCTTGCGCTCCTCTTCCTCCTTGCGCTTGCGCTCGTCTTCCTTCTTCTTGCGTTCTTCCTCGGCCTCCTTCTTCTTGCGCTCCTCTTCGGCCTTCTTGCGCTGGATCTCCGCCTGGCGCTTGATCTCCTGCTCGCGCTTGACGCGCTCCTCCTGGAGCTTGCGCTCGGCTTCTTCCTGCTTGCGCTTTTCGATTGCCGGGTCCGGCGGCGGCGGTTCGGGCTCGGGCTCGGGCTCGGGTTTCGGCTCTGGCTCGGGTACAGGCTCGGGTTCGGGCGTCGGTTCGGGCACAGGTTCGGGCTCGGGCTCGGGCTCGGGCTCCTCCACCGGTGGTGGTGGCGGCTCGGTCTTGAGCTTGCCCTCCTGATTCTGTCCGGTAATGACCAGCGCCTCGATCACCGGCGGCGGCTTCATCTGCGGCGTGCAGCGCACTCCGATGACGAGAAACACGAACAGCAACAGGTGCAGGCCGGTCGCCGAGAGGACGTGACGGGAATGAAAAGGCATTGGAGCTCAGCGTTCACCCTGAGGACCGACATCCACCGGATCGGTGACGAAACCGATCTTCTTGACCCCCGCGGTCTGCAGCAGGGTCATCGCCTTGGCCACGTATTCGTAATTGGCCTTCCGGTGCCCCTCGACGAGCACGATCTGCTCCCTTCCCGGGTCGGCATTGCGCGAGATGGCACCGGCGATGCGGACCACCTCTTCGTCTTCCAGCGGTTCCCCGGCACGCTCGCCGCGGTTGAGGAGCATCTCGCCTTCCCTGTTGACCGACAGCGTCAACGGCTCGTCGTCGATGGTCAGCGGCGCGGCTTCGGTCTGCGGCAGTTCGACGTCCACGCCCTGGGTCAGCAGCGGCGCGGTGACCATGAAAATGATCAGAAGCACCAGCATCACGTCGATGTAGGGCACCACGTTGATGTCGGCATTCATGCGCCGCTTGCCGCCACTGCGGCCGCCGGATGCGGAGGCCCCCATGTCAGCTCTTCCCGCCGCGCAGGCCACGTTCGATGATGCCGATCATCTCGTCGGAGAACGTCGAATACTGGTTCTCCAGGCTCTCCACGCTGCGGGTGAAGAAGTTGTACGCGATCACTGCGGGGATGGCCGCAAACAGGCCCATGGCGGTGGCGATCAGTGCCTCGGCGATCCCGGGTGCGACCACGGCCAGCGTCGCCTGCTTCATGCTGCCGATGCCGATGAACGCATTCATGATGCCCCACACGGTGCCGAACAGCCCGATGTAGGGACTGGTCGATCCGATCGTCGCCAGCAGCGCCAGCCCGCCTTCGAGCCGCTCCACCT
Organism: Panacagrimonas sp.; assembly: GCA_021773655.1. Lineage (GTDB taxonomy): Bacteria > Pseudomonadota > Gammaproteobacteria > Nevskiales > Nevskiaceae > Panacagrimonas. The sequence continues at coordinate 14,299 of JAJFJX010000130.1, read as the reverse complement.
CGCGCACCTGGGTAACCCGCATCTGCCGGTGCACCGCAGCGATCGAATCGTCCGGATCCACGCGCCCGCCCTGCTGCTGGCGACGGTATTCCTCGAATCCTGCGGCGAAGATCGGAATGATGCCGTCGGACTCCTTGTTGCGGTTGACCGCGTCGTAGAGGTCGGCAAGGTTGCCGCCCGACCAGAAGCGCTCCTCGAACTTCTCTGACACCTGCCGGGTCCGGGCCAGCAGGCCGCGCTTGGACAGGATCACCGCCCAGGACACCACCGAGGCGAGTATCAGGATGGCCATGACGGCCTGCACCAGCAGGCTGGCCTGCAAGATCAGATGGGTGATCGAGAGTTCGGCATTCATAAGGAATTGGAAAACGGGGATCGTGGCGAATCGGGGTTGCGGAAAGCTAGCTTGCGGCGGCGACGCCGCGTCAGATTCTATGCGAAGGGCGCAGCGGCCATGCGGCCCATTCGGACGCGCGGCCTTGAAACATCTACAGGCCCAGGTCGGGCAGCGCCCGCGGCCTGAAACCGGCGGCGTCCACGCAACCCACCCGCACTCGGGCCTCGGCCAGCAGATCGCCGCCGACACTGCGACACAGACGCTGCACAAAGGTCAGGCTCGCGCGCCGCGGTGCCGGGACCTCAACCGTCACCTCCAGCGCATCGTCGAGCCGGGCCGGGCGTAGATAACGGATCTCGAGTGAAGCCACGGTGAACGCGATGCCCCGGCAGGTTCGCAACGTTTCCTGATCGTGACCACGGGCGCGCAGCCATTCGGTGCGCGCCCTTTCGAACCAGCGCAGATAGTTGGCGTGATACACCACCCCGGATGCGTCGGTGTCTTCCCAGTAGACCCGCACCGGCCAGATGAATGCGCTCATTCGAACAGATCTTCGGCTGCGGCTCGTGGCGGGGGCTTGAGACCGTAATGCTCGTAGGCCAGGCGACCCGCAATGCGGCCGCGCGGCGTGCGCATCAGATAGCCCTGTTGAATCAGGTAGGGCTCGATGACGTCCTCGATGGTGTCGCGCGCCTCGCCGCTGGCCGCCGCAAGGTTGTCGACGCCGGCCGGACCGCCGGCGCCCCGTTCGATCAGGGTCATCAGCAGCTTGCGATCCATCAGGTCGAACCCGTTGCTGTCGACATCGAGCATCTTCAGCGCCGCGCTGGCGACTTGGGCATTCATCAGGCCGTCTGCGCGCACCTCGGCGTAGTCGCGCACGCGTCGGAGCAGGCGGTTGGCGATGCGCGGCGTGCCACGTGCACGGCGTGCAATCTCCAGCGCCCCGGCCGCTTCGATCGGCGCCCTCAAGATGGCGGCCGAACGGGTGACGATATGAGCCAGATCCTCCACCGAGTAGAACTCCAGGCGCTGCACGATCCCGAAGCGGTCGCGCAGCGGGCTGGTCAGCGCGCCGGCCCGGGTGGTGGCGCCGACCAGCGTGAAGGGCGGCAGATCCAGCCTGATCGAACGCGCTGCCGGGCCCTCGCCGATCATGATGTCGAGCTGGTAATCCTCCATTGCCGGATACAGCACTTCCTCGACCACCGGCGACAGGCGGTGGATCTCGTCGACGAACAGGAGATCCCTGGGCTCGAGATTGGTCAGCAGGGCGGCCAGATCGCCCGCCTTCTCCAGCACCGGTCCCGAGGTCTGGCGCAGATTCACGCCCATCTCGGCAGCCAGGATGTGGGCCAGGGTGGTCTTGCCCAGCCCCGGCGGACCGAAGATCAGCACATGGTCGAGCGCCTCGGTGCGACGGCGAGCCGCTTCGATGGCAATCCCGAGCTGCTCGCGCACCGCCGGTTGCCCGACGTACTCCGCCAGCCGCTGCGGCCGGATGGCGCGCTCGACGCGATCATCGTCGGTCAGGCCCTGCGCAGACACCAGGCGCTCTTCAGTCATGGCGCTCAGCGTACCGCACGCCGCAGCGCCTCGCGGATGATCTGTTCGGCGCTCAGGTCCTCTCCCTTGACGCCGTCGGCCAGTCGTTGCGCCTCGGCGGGCTTGTAACCCAAAGCTTCGAGCGCCGCGCGCGCCTCCTGCAGCGGCCCGCCCGGCAAGTTCATGCCGGTGGTCAGGCTCAGGCCGTGTACGCCGATGACGCCAGCACGGTCACGCAGTTCCACCACCATGCGTTCGGCGGTCTTCTTGCCGATTCCGGGAACCTTGGTCAGGCGTCCTATCTGCGCCTCGCGCACGGTGGACCAGAAGTCTTCCACCGAGATTCCGGACAGCACCGCCAGTGCGATCCGGGGTCCGATGCCGGACACCTTGATCAGGTCGCGAAACAGCTGGCGCTCGGCGGCGGTGCAGAACGCGAACAGCAGATGCGCGTCCTCGCGCACGCTCAAGTGAGTCAGCAGGCTGACACCGGCCTCCAGTTCCGGCAGCTTGTAGAACGTCGACATCGGCGCCTCGCACTCGTAGCCGACGCCGCCGACGTCGATCATCAGCACCGGTGGCGCCTTGGCCACGAGCTTCCCGGTCAGCCTTCCGATCATGTTTGCTCTTCTCCTGCCCGCGCCTCAGCCCCAGGCTCGCCCGAGTACCTCGCCGGTGCGCTGGCGGGTGAGGCGCACGTGCGCATGGGTCAGCGCCACTGCCAGCGCGTCGCTGGCATCGGCGGCAAGTTCGTCGCGGTGGTTGAGCAGCACCCGCACCATGTGGGCGACCTGGGTCTTGTCCGCGCGTCCGTTGCCGACCACCGCCAGCTTGACCTGCGCCGCAGCGTATTCGGCAACCGGCAGCCCCGCGCGGGCGCAGGCATACAGCGCCAGGCCCCGCGCCTGACCCAGCACCAGTGCGCTGGCGGCATTGACGCGGTTGACGAAGGTTTCCTCCACCGCCGCCTCGTCCGGCGCGAGCCGGGCGATGGCCTCGGCCAGCCCGTCGGCGATCGCCACCAGGCGCTCCGCGGTGCTGCCACGCCGCACGTCCAGGCGACCCGCCGCCAGCAGCCGGCTGCGCCCGTGTTCGCATTCGATGACGCCGTAGCCGGTGAATCGCGACCCCGGATCGACCCCCAGAATGCGCACGCCGCTCAAGGCAGCTCGGCGTTGTGAAACACGTCCTGCACGTCGTCCAGATCGTCGAGTCGCTCAAGTAGCTTCTGCACCTCGGCGGCGGCGTCGGCGGCAACCGCCACCGGCGTGCTGGGACGCATGGTGATGCGCGCCTGTTCCGGCGTAAAACCGGCGTCGACCAGCGCCTTGCGCACCTGCTCGAACCCCGCCGGCGCACTTAGCACCTCGCACCATCCGTCGGCGTTCTGGACGTCTTCGGCACCGGCTTCGAGCGCCACTTCGAGGATGCGATCCTCCGCCGTGCCGTCGTCTCCGATCTCGAACCACAGCTGGCCGACCTCGGCGAACTGGAACGCTACCGAGCCGCTGGTGCCGAGGTTGCCGCCGCACTTGGAAAAGGCGTGGCGCACATCTGCCACGGTGCGGGTCGGATTGTCGGTGACGCAGTCCACCAGCAGCGCCACGCCGCCAGGCGCGTAACCCTCGTAACGGATTTCGGTCGAAGCATCCGCGCCGGCACCCCCGGCACGCTTGATTGCGGACTCGACCTTGTCCCGCGTCATATTGGCATCCAGAGCCCGATCCACTGCCAGGCGCAGGCGCGAGTTGCCGGCCGGGTCGGTACCGCCCTGCTTCACCGCCAGGGTGATTTCACGCACCAGCTTGGTGAAGACCTTGGCCTTCTGCGCATCGGCCGCGTTCTTGCGGCCCTCGATACTCGGTCCACGTCCCATTGTCTTGTTGCTCTTGTCCGGCGGCCGGGGGATGAAGCGGGAGGCTAGAAATCGAGGCGGATACCGCCGTGCACGCCGTCTTCCTCGAGGTCACGAGGGCGATCGACATCGGCCGAAAGCTTTCGGTATCCGATGTAGATCGACGCATCCCGCAGCAGTTCGTAGTCCAGCGCAGCGGCGTACTCGTAGACGTCCTCGATATCACCGAAACTCGCGGGTTCCGGGCCGTACCAGGCGTAGGCGGTAAAACCGATGCGCTCGTAGCCGGGCACGCGTACCTCAACCTTGCCGCCCAGTTCCAGCGCGGCGCCCTTGTCGCGATCTCCGCCAATGTACTGCAGGCGCGCGCCGAGTCCGGCGGTGACATTGGCCTGCCGCGCACCGGCGTCGCCGGTCAGCAGCACGCCTGCATGGGCGGTGACGAGGTCCTCGTCATCATCGCCCTCGCCGTACAGGCCACCGAGATCGTATTCGCCCTTGGAAGTGGAAAACACACGCGACAGCGGTCCGCTGACCGCGATCCGAACCGAATCGCCGGAGATGTTGGCGTCCAGCACCTCGGAGTGCGCAGCGCCGGACACGGACAGCAGTACCAGGCCGGCGGCAAGTGCACCGTTGAGCCCGGTCTTGTTTTGTGACCTCATGCGGCCTTCTTCTTGTTGATGGCGTGAATGGCGCGGCCGTCGACCGCCAGATAGGCCTCGTGCAGCGCTTCGGCCAGGGTTGGATGGCCGTGCATGGTCAGCTGCAGGTCGGCAGTGGTGGCGCCGAACTCCAGCGCCACCACCACCGACTGCAGGATCTCGGAGACATAGGGGCCGACCATGTGCACGCCAAGGATACGGTCGGACTTGGCGTCGGAGATCACCTTGACCGTGCCGGTCGCGGCCTCCAGCGCCTTGGCGCGGCCGTTGGCTGCGAACGGGCTGACGCCGGTCTTGACCTCGTGCCCGGCGGCCCTGGCCTGCTCTTCGGACAGGCCCACCCAGGCCACTTCGGGCGCGGTGTAGATCACGCTGGGAATGACGTTGTAGTTGACCTCGGTCTTCTCGCCGTGCAATTGCTCGACCAACGCGACGCCTTCCTCGATGGCCTTGTGCGCCAGCATCAAGCCACCGATCACGTCGCCGGTGGCGTAAACCCCTGGCAGGTTGGTGCGGTACTGCCTGTCGACCTTGACGAAGCCACGCGGATCCAGTTCCAGCCCCACGCCTTGAGCGTTGAGGCCCCCGGTGTAGGGACGGCGGCCGACCGCGACGATCAATTTGTCGAAGGTCTCGGACTGTTTCTTGCCGTCGGACTCGTACTCGACCTTGACGTCCTTGCTGCCGGCCTTGGCCCCGAGCACCTTGGCGCCCAGGCGAATATCCAGACCCTGTTTGGCGTACTGGCGCTGTGCATCCTTGGCGATGGTCTGGTCCACCATCGGCAGAAAGCCCGGCATGGCCTCCAGAATCGTCACCTTGGCGCCCAGGCGCGCCCATACGCTGCCCAGCTCCACACCGATGACGCCTGCACCGATGATGCCCAGGCGCTGCGGGACCTCGGTGAAATCCAGCGCATCCCAGGAGTCGCAAATACGCGTGTGATCGAAGGGTGCGATCTTCAGATTCACCGGTTCCGAGCCGGTCGCCACGATGATGTGCTTGGCGCTTAGCACCTTTTTCTCACCGCCGTGGGAGGTGTATTCGACCTTGCCCTCGCCCAGCAGCCGCGCCGTGCCCTCCAGCCCGGTCACGCCATTGGCCTTGAACAGGGCGCCGATGCCGCCGGTCAATCCGGCACTGATCTTGTCCTTGCGCGCCTGCATCGCGGCCAGGTCCAGCTTGGGTGCGCTCACTTTGACGCCGTGTATCGCCAGTTCGTGGCCGGCCCGATGGAACATCTCCGAGGATTCGAGCAGCGCCTTGGAGGGAATGCAGCCGGCGTTGAGACAGGTCCCGCCGTAGGCCGGCTTGCCGTCGCGATTGAGCCAGGCATTGATGCAGACAGCTTTCATGCCGAGCTGGCCGGCACGGATTGCAGCCGGGTAGCCGCCGGTGCCGCCACCGATCACGATCAGGTCGTAGGTTTCACTCATGGGTTGCCGATCCTCGGGGCGTGAACGAAGCCGGCATTGTAACGGTGCAGGCGCCTGGCGGGGACGCGGCCGGGGCGGTCGATTCGCGCTGGCGCCCGCCGCGCGTTCCGGATTTACCTCTTGTACGCGGCAAGGTACGCGTACCGATCACGTGCCGGCATCTCAGCGCCGCGATCCCGCCGCTGCGGCGGTCGCGGCGCAAGCCCTGCGCGAGCGCCGCGGACGAGCTGCGCCTGCCTGGCGCCGGACGCTATACAGGCTGCCCGTCACCATGCTGCGCGCGTTCCAGCAGCGCGTCGGAAGCAGCAATGGCATCGCCGCCGCTGCCTTCGAAAACTTCCCTCCAGCGCGCGTACGCCCGAGTGTTGCCAGCCTGCCAGGGATGAAAGCCGGGCCGGTAGTAAGCCAGATAATGCGGTAACAGCCGGGTCATCAGCCCGCGCGGACCATAGAGCCACCACAGCCCGCGGACCCAGGCGCGGCCGCGGCGCGGCAGACGGTCGACTTCGAACATGTGCCGCATGACCAGGAAGGTATGCAGCGGAAACATGATCGATACGTAAAGCATCATCAGCGCGCGCGGGCCGTAGCCGACGGCGGCCACTTTCTGCATCACGTCGAAGGCCACGCCCTTGTGTTCGATCTCCTCGACCCCGTGCCAGACGTAGAGCGCCCGCATGCGTGGATCGGCGGCAGCGAAGACCTGCGGGTGCGCCATGAAGCCGTGCGCCATGATCGCAGTGGCGTGTTCCACCGCAGCGGTGTGGGCGATGGTGAAGGTCGCCGGTAGTTTTCGCCGCAGCCAGGCCAGCACGCGCTTTTCCTGTTGGACGATCTTGTCCACCGCCACTCCCTGCGCCGCGATGCGCGCGTTGTAGGCGTTATGGGCTCTGCCGTGCTGACCTTCCTGGTAAGTGAAGGCCCGGACCTGGGCCGCCAGTTCGGGGTCGTCGATGCGATCACGGAAATCACGCACACACTGGATGAAGAACTTTTCGCCTTCGGGGAACAGCAGCGACATGGCGTCGAAGAAGCGCGTCTTGAACGCATCGTCGTCGAACCAGTAGCGCGGGATATCACCCCCCAGGTCAAAGTCGGGTCCCTTGCGCGGCACGATGCGGGATTCGAGCGGACCGGTACCATCCATGTCGGTACTCCTGCGGAATTGGCGATGACCTGACTGTAGACACCGGCCGGGGGCACAGGGAATGACCGGCGACGACGCCAGGGAACTTCAGGCGACATCGACGACCGGCGCCGTCGTCCCGCCGGGGCAGCGTCGGGACATGCCAAGTTCGCCGGATCTGGCCCTGATGGCAGCGTGCTCGTGCAGACTCCGCCGGTGGCGATGTCAACGGCCGCGGAACGCGCTCGGCGTCTGCCCCGTCCAGCGCTGGAAGGCTCTCGTGAAACTGCGACGATCGGAAAACCCCAGCCGCGCGGAAATGGTTTCCAGCGCCTGTCCATGATCTGCCAGCCAGGCTTGCGCCAGGCGCAGCCGCACCTCGTCCACCACCCGGGAAAATCCCTTTCCCTCCGCGGCCAGTCGACGCTGCAGCGTGCGCGGGTGCTGGCCCAGAGCCCGGGCGGCGGCCCCCATCCCGCCGGCCAGCAGGGACGGCTGTGCCTGCAGCAGTTGCGCCAGGCGTGCGGACAGTGCCCGACCCTGATGTCGGCTGGACAGGCGCAGCGCGACCCTTTGCTCGGCCTGCTGATGCAGGCTGTCGAACGCACCCTGCAGCGGCAGGTCCAGCAGGCAGGACGGAATCTGCAGCTCGTTGTGGTTCTGCCCGTAGGCCAGTGTCAACCGCAGCGCTCGCGCGACCTCGTCGGCGTGATCGGGACGTGCATGCTGGAAGCTTGCCCGGACGAAGTCACCGCGCCCGCCGAGCAGCGTTCGTCCGAACTTCAGGACCGAGGCAAACGTCGCTTCGACAAACCACTGGAAGCTGGTGGTCACCCGCCCGCCTGCAGGATCCAGCCGCAGGCAGGCCAGATCGCCGTGATCGATCAGACGCATGACCAAGTGCGGGTTGAGCAGCACGCGAAGCCAGTCAAAGATGCGCGCCGACTCGCGCAGGGTCGGGCTGGTGGTCAGAAAGGTTTCCAGTTCGGGCAGGTATTCGAACGCGAAAGTCTCGCCCAGGACCAGGGGAAAATGCCGCTGCCGCGAGCGCTGCACGCAGACCGCCATCAAGCGTTCCATGTCGCTGCTGCGCGCGGTCGCGGTCTCCAACTGCATCAGGTCGGCGGTGATGCCCAGCGCATCGAGCAAAGGCGCCAGGTTGAATCCGCAGGCTGCCGCAGCCTTGACCCAGTTGGGCAAGGTGATCAGCGGAACCAGGGGATCGGGCTGCGGCAGATTCATCGCATGCAAGTATGGCCTCGCCTGCCCGAGGGCAGGCCGCTCACCCGCGGACGATGAACCTTAGGTTCGATTGGCCTTCACGACGTTGGCCGCAAGCCATGCCCAAATGCCCACAAGGGTCCGGGGCTGCACTTCACCGAGATGCGGGTCAAGGCCGTCGCGAGCATCCACGAGTGGAGCTACCGCAGTCGTAGCGCGCCTGAGCGTGCCGGAAGGACATGCCGCGTCCTTTCGGGCTGGCGCCCGCCGTGCACTCGCTCGAAGCCCTGCCGCAGAGGCTGGGCAGCCTGTGCATGCTCCTGCTGAAAACGGTTGACGCCGACATCCGCAGGCATCCGGCACGGCGCAGCGCCGGCCGGGCCCTTAATCGAGGGCGCCGCTGCGTACTACAGTGACAGCAGCAGTCGCGCCGGGTCTTCCAGGCTGTCCTTGATCGCGCGCAGGAACAGCACTGCTTCGCGGCCGTCGATCAGGCGGTGATCGTAGGTCAGTGCCAGATACATCATGGGACGGATCCGGATCTCGCCATCGACGACCACCGGGCGGTCGAAGATGCCGTGCATCCCGAGGATCGCGGCCTGCGGCGGATTGAGAATGGGCGTCGACATCATCGAGCCGAACACGCCGCCATTGGTAATGGAGAACGTGCCGCCGGTGAGATCGTCCATCGTCAGCTTGTTGTTGCGCGCCTTGAGGCCGAGGTCGCTGATCGACTTTTCGATATCGCTGAAGCTCAGCGCATCGGCATCGCGCAGGACCGGCACCACCAGCCCGCGTTCGGTGGAGACGGCGACGCCGATGTCGTAGTAGCCGTGATAGATCACGTCGGTGCCATCGATGGAGGCATTGACGGCCGGATACTTCTTCAGGCCCTCGATCGCAGCCTTGACGAAGAAACTCATGTAACCGAGCTTGGCACCGTGGGCCTTTTCGAAGCCCACCTTGTAGCGGCTGCGCAGGTCGCCCACCGCCTGGAGATCCACCTCGTTGAAGGTCGTGAGCATGGCCGCGGAGGCCTGCGCTTCGAGCAGGCGCTCGGCGATGCGGGCGCGGATGCGGGTCATGGGCACGCGCTGTTCCTCGCGCGCGCCGGCCGAGCGCACCGGCGATTCGCCGGCACCGGGCGACGACGAAGGCGCCGGCGCCGGCGCGGCGGCCGGTGCAGACTGGGCGTCCTTGCGGCGGGCCGCAAAGGCCTTGACGTCCTCGACCGTCAGCCGGCCGTTTTTGCCGGAGCCCTCGATCACGCCAGCCGAAAGATCAAGTTCGGCCAGCAGCTTGCGGACCGCCGGACTCTGCGCGTCATCGGCCACCGACGGCGCCTTGGTCGTGGATTCGCCCTTGGCGGGCGCACTGGCCGGTTCCGCCACCGCTGCGCCCCCCTCCTCCAGAATGCCGATCACGTCGCCGGCATTGACCGCGGACCCGGCCTCGACCCGTAATTCCTTGAGCACACCGTCAGCCGTGGCCGGAACTTCGAGCATCACCTTGTCGGTCTCCAGATCGACCAGGGTCTGTTCGCGTTTGACGAAATCCCCCGCCTTGACGTGCCAGGTGGCGACGGTCGCCGAGGAAACCGATTCGGGCAATTGGGGGACGCGGATTTCGATGGACATGGATGTTTACCGGGAGATGGATGTTGGTTTAACCGCCCTGCACAGGCTTGCCGCCGGTCAAAGCTTCCCGGACCAGCTCCTCCTGTTCCTTGTTGTGAACCTTCAAATAACCACCAGCGGTGCTGGCCATGCCCGGACGCGTGGCATAGAGCATGCGATGCTGCGGACTCAGGTAGATCTGCAGCCGGTGCTTGATCTGGTACCAGGCGCCCTGGTTCTCCGGCTCCTCCTGCGCCCACACCACGTCACGAGCCTTGGGATACATGGCCAGCACCGCCTCGTAGTCCGTCCGTGGAAAGGGGTACAGCTGTTCGATGCGCACGATGGCAACCTTGTCGAGCTTTTCCTTGGCGCGCGCCTGAACCAGATCGTAGTAGACCTTGCCGGCGCAGAACACGATGCGCCTGACCGTGTTGCGGTCTAGAGACTCGGTTTCATGAATCAGCGGCTGGAAGCGACCCCGAGCCAGGTCCTCCAGGCTCGATACTGACATCGGATGCCGCAGCAGCGACTTCGGCGTCATCACGATCAGCGGCAGACGCAGGCTGCGCTTCATCTGCCGGCGCAGCATGTGGAACATCTGCGCCGGGTTCGACGGCACCACCACCTGCTGGTTGTTGCTGGCGCATAGCTGCAGCCATCGCTCCAGACGCCCGGAGGAGTGCTCCGGCCCCTGCCCCTCGTACCCATGGGGCAGGAATACGGTCAGCCCGCACAAACGGCCCCACTTGGCGTAGCCGCTGGCGATGAACTGATCGAAGACCACCTGGGCGCCGTTGGCGAAGTCACCGAACTGGGCTTCCCAGATCACCAGCGTGTCGGGGTCGGTGGTGGCGTAGCCGTATTCGAATCCGAGCACGCCTTCTTCAGACAGCAGGGTGTCATTGATGACGAAGCGGTGCTTGTCCGCGTCCAGGTGACGCAGCGGCGTCATGCTCTGGCCGGTCTGGAAGTCGTGCACAGTGGCATGACGATGAGAGAAGGTGCCGCGCCGGGCGTCCTGGCCTGAAAGCCGAACCGAAAACCCTTCGTTGACCAGGGTCGCGTAGGCCAGGGTTTCGGCGAATCCCCAGTCCATGGGCTGATCGCCGGCGGCCATGCGGTTGCGATCATCGAAGAGCTTGGCCACGCGCGGATGCAGCGTGAATCCATCGGGCAGCCGGGTCAGGCGTTCGTGCAGTGATCGCAGCAGTTCGGGCTTGACCGCCGTCTCGGCCGGCGTGTCCCACTCGCCCTTGTTGTAGTTGGACCAGTTGACCGTATGCTTGTTACCGACCAGGCCCAGCGTGGTGCGGGCAATGTTCTCGCCCTTGTCCAGACCGGCGCGGTACTGGGCGACGAGGTCCTCGGCATCGCCCCTGGCGATGGCGCCTTCTTCTTCCAGGCGCTTGGCATACAGGGTCAGAGTAGTCGGATGCTGCTTGATCTTTTGATACATCACCGGACTGGTCACTGCCGGTTCGTCGGCCTCGTTGTGGCCCAGGCGACGGTAGCAGCAGATGTCGACGATCACGTCCTTGTGAAATTCGTTGCGAAAGTCGAGTGCCAGGCGGGTGACGAACACCACCGCCTCGGGATCGTCGCCGTTGACATGGAACACCGGCGCTTCGAGCATCTTTGCCAGATCGGTGCAGTAGCGCGAGGTGCGCGCCTCGCGACCGGAGGCCGCCTCGATCGGGTTGGGCGTGGTGAAGCCCATCTGGTTGTTGACGATGATATGCACCGTGCCGCCGGTGCCGTATCCCTTGGACTCCGACAGCTGCATGGTCTCCATCACCACGCCCTGCCCAGCGAACGCGGCATCGCCATGGATCAGTACCGGCACCACGCGCGCACCGTCCGCGTCGCTGCGGCGTGTCTGGCGCGCCTTGACACTGCCCTCCACCACCGGGTTGACGATCTCCAGGTGCGAAGGGTTGAAGGCCAGCACCATGTGCAGACGCTTGGACGACACCTCGATGTCGGCCGAAAAGCCCATGTGGTACTTGACGTCGCCGGAGCGACTCAAGGACTCGGTGGAATACTGTCCCTCGAATTCCGCGAACAGATCCTTGGGTGATTTTCCAAGGGTGTTGATCAATACGTTCAGGCGGCCGCGGTGGGCCATGCCGATGAGGATCTCTTCGACGTCACGTTCGGCACAGGCGCGCAGCATTTCGTCCAGTGCAGGGATCAGCGCATCGCCCCCTTCCAGCGAAAACCGCTTCTGGCCGACGTAGCGGTTGTGCAGATAGCGTTCCAGGCCCTCGGCGGCCACCAGCTGCAGCAGGGTGCTTTTCTTGCGTTCCAGGCTGAGCTTGGGCTTGAACGCCACCGTCTCCAGCCGATGCTGGATCCAGCGCTTCTCGGCGGTTTCGGTGATGTACATGTACTCGGCACCGATGGTGTCGGTATACACCGCCTTGAGCAGCTTGAGGATCTCGCGCAAGGGCAGACGGTCTGCCGCGGCCAGCGAGCCGGCATTGAACACCGTATCCATGTCCGCGCTGGACAGGCCATGGAACTCCGGATCCAGATCCGGCACCTGGGTGATCGGGGCCAGGCCCAGCGGGTCCAGACGCGCAGCCTGGTGCCCGCGCACCCGGTAGTAGTTGATCAGGCGCAGCACCGCGGCCTGCTTCTCCGCCGCGCGGGCGTCGAAGCCGGCATTGCTGACCACCACGGTGCCGGGCCGCTTGTCGCGGGCGACGGCCTCGAATCGCAGCACCACGTCGCTGTGGGCGATCTCGCGCGGCGCGCTCTGGTCCTGGATGTTGCGGAAGTAGGCTCGCCAGGACGCTTCGACCGTCTCCGGGTCTTCCAGGAACTGCTCGTAGTACTGCTCGACGAACGCGGCGTTGCTGCCCGAGATCGAGGACGAGGCGATGAAGGTCTGATACTTGCTGGCGGTCATGGCAGGGTTCCGGTTGGCATCATCCGCCTGCCGCTCGGTCGCCGATGCGCCCGAGCGGCAGGGGCAAGCATCATTTTTTTCTGGCGTCCGATTTTTCGCCCTGCCCCCAGTTGGCGGTCAGGTTGCCGAGATAGTCCCGAAACTCGGTCGCCAGTTCCGGGTGCTTGAGCCCGTATTCGACGTTGGCCTTGAGGTAGCCGAGCTTGGATCCGCAGTCGTAGCGGGTGCCCTCGAACTCGTAGGCCAGCACGGTCTGTTCCTGGATCATCGCCTGGATGGCATCGGTGAGCTGGATCTCGCCGCCCTTGCCGCGTGGTGTGCTCTGGATGAGCTTGAAAATGCGAGGGGTCAGGATGTAGCGGCCGACGACCGCAATGTTGCTTGGCGCTTCTTCCGGTTTGGGTTTTTCGACGATGCGGCGGATCTCGCCCAGACCGGGACCGACCGGCTGCACCTCGACCACGCCGTAGCTGCCGGTGTCTTCTTTGGGAATGCGCTCGCAGGCGATCACGCTGGTGCCGTATTCCTGGTAGACCCGCTGCATCTGTGCCAGGCAGGGTCGCAGGCGACCGTCGATGAGATCGTCGGCCAGGATCACCGAGAAATCCTCGTCACCCACTGCCGGCCAGGCACACAGCACCGCATGGCCAAGGCCCAGCGCCTCGGCCTGACGGATGAAAATGCAGGTGATGCCCGGAGGCAGGATTTCCTGCACGGTCTGCAACAGTGCTTCCTTTCCCTTCTGCGCGAGCTCGGCTTCGAGTTCGTAGGCCTTGTCGAAGTGATCCATGATCGAGTTCTTCGACCGGCCGGTGATGAAGATCAGTTCCTCGGCTCCGGCGCTGATGGCCTCCTGCACCGCATACTGGATCAGCGGCTTGTCCACCACCGGCAGCATTTCCTTGGCACTGGCCTTGGTCGCGGGCAGGAACCGCGTCCCCATGCCTGCGACGGGGAACACTGCTTTGCGAATACGCATGGATGGACGTCCTGTTGTAGTTCTTGAGGCGGTGGCGGTGGGCACAGCGCCCGCCGCGATTTGACGGCGACGCTTCGGCGAAACTGGCCGCATAGTTTAGTGCCAGCCTCGCCGGAATGCAGCGTAGCCTGCGGGTCCGGCCGCCCCGGGTGGCGCAGCCCTGCAGGACCCCCTCAGCTCAGCGTGCCGGTGAAATGGATCTTGTCGCTGCCGCGCGACAGCAACGCGAACGCGGTCCGGTCCTGTTCCGGACGATGACGCAGTGCCACCTTGCCGGGCAGCAGCAGAGGCTGTCGGAACTGCACTTCCAGGCGCGAGGCGGTTCTGCCGTGCGCCTGCTCGAGCAGGGCCGCGGCCCGCGCCACGGCCCACATGCCGTGCGCGATGGCGCGGGGAAACCCGAACAGCCGGGCGCTCAGCGCGTACAGGTGAATCGGATTGAAATCGCCGGCAATGGGGGCGTATCGGCGGCCGATATCCTCGGCGACATCGAAGCTCAGATAGTCGGCCAGCGCGGCTTGTGGCGGCGGCATGCGTGGCGGTCGCGGGATGCCGGGGCTCTTCATGCGGTACAGCGGAGTCATCAGGGCCCGATGGCACAGGGT
>JAJFJX010000129.1 GCA_021773655.1 Panacagrimonas sp. | reverse complement strand
ATAGCGCGGCGGATTCCGTGGCCACGCCGTACTCGGCGCTGGCGCCGCGACGGCCGAACGCGCCGGCGTTCAGGTGCAGGCCAACGCCGGGCGAATCGAAACCGGTCTTGGTGCTCAGGGCCAGCGCGCCGGCCAGGGTGTTGCGGCCGAACACCGGATTGGAGCCGGGAATCAGGTCCGCCCGTTGCAGCGCGATCAGCGGAATCAGATCAAAGTTCACGGTGTCGCCAAACGGCTCGTTGACGCGCACGCCGTCCAGGTACACCGCCATGCCCTGTGGCAGGCCCAGCAGCGGCGAGATCGAATAGCCGCGATAGAACAGGTCGGGCTGGAAGGCGCTGCCGGTGGCGTCGGTACGGAACACGCTGCCCAGGTCCTGCATCGCATCGGCCAGCGAGCGCGTGCCGGGGGCACCGAGGGACGCGCCTTCCAGGGACTGCGAGTTGGCGATGGCGCGTTGCGCCTCGCCACCCGGCGGGCCCAGCGGCGAGCTGGCGTACACCTCGATGGTGGGGGGCACGGTCTGCGGTGCGTCTGTGGCCATCGTCAACTGCGCATTCAGCAGCAGGCCTGCGCCCGCGATCCAGGTTCTGGTCATGCGTACTCCGGTGCGGCAAGTCCGGGAGCCCCGGCTTGCACCTGTCGATTTGGACTGCAAGGGTGCGGCGCCTGGACCCGGGCGCCCGTTCCCGGCCGCCCAGATCCGGGCACCCGTTCGTGGGCCTCCTTTGCCGCTGGCCGCCGTCACACTTCGCGCCCTTGGTCGGCGCCTGGCAAGGTCCAGCCATCGATCCGGGATTTTTTCCTGCACTCGGAAGCAGGACCGAAGCAAGGCGCAACACCCCTCATGGCGACGTCGCGGAGCGGCCACGGGAGCCATGGGACCGGGGCAGCCATGGGAGCGGGGCGGGCCCGTTTGTCGCGGTGGAGACTCAGCCCGGCTCAGCGCCCGAGTCAGGGCTGACGACGGCGCAGTCTTTGCAGACGCTTGCGTCGCAGTCGCCACGCGCGCCAGCGGCCGACGATGCGCTCGGCGACGCTCAGGTCGTTGGCGCGCCGATACTCGCAGGGGCAGAAGTCGGTCTGCGGCGCGTACCAGGCCAGTTCCAGCCCGGCGTCCCGGAACAGGCGCGGGATCTCCGGCGCCAGCGGCTGGTTGATCGACAGGTGTGTCGGCAGGTCGGGCCGCACCTGCAGGCAGGCATCGGTGATCAGCGCCAGACCGTGGTTGCCAACCCAGTTGCCGATGGCACGCACCGCTGCCGGCAGGTCGGGCAGGTGTTCGAGCACGTCGAAGGACCACACGACGTCGAAGCCGCCGGACGGCAATGCGCGCAGGTCGTGCTCGCGCCGCACCTCCACCCCGTGGCGGGCGAAGCGCGATGCGGCAAAGTGCGCGGTGACACTCCCCGGCACGTCGACGTAGGTCGGCCGGTAGCCGTGACACGCCAGCAGCAGGGTGTCGCTGCCGCTGCCGTCACCCAGCATCAGCACGCGAAGCTGGCCGGGCGCGCAGCCTCGGCGTTGCGCATGCTGGGCCAGTCGCTGCAAGGCGCGCCGCGACCAGGCCTGGCGTTCGGCGCGCACCCAATAGCAAAGTGTTTCGAACACGAAGCCCTGGCCTTCCCGGTACAGGCGCTCCATCGCCTCGTCGTACACATGAGGCGTGACGCCGAACTGCCGGGCATCGGCAGCGACGCGCGTGCCGGGCTGCACGGTCTCCTGCTGCCAGTGCGTCCGGACCTGCCCGGCCGGCAGCGCCAGCGTCTCGGCAATCTCCCGGCACAGGCTCGCCGGCGTGATCAGGTCCTGTTCGTTCATCGTTCATCCGCGCGTCGGCACCGAGCCAGGCGCGAGCCATGCTGAGGACCGGGTCGGACGCCTGCAAGGTGGCGTCGCGACAGGCTGCTAACGGCGTGCGTCCAGCGCCTCCTGCAACGCGATCGCCACCGGCGCCAGCAGGGCGGCGTCCGGTGCCGTGGCGCCGTTGAGCCTGGATGCGTAGGCGTGGCTGCGGGCGCGCATCACTGCGCCACGCAGGGCACCACCGGGCCAGCCGCTGACGGCGCCCACCGCGACCCTGGCGGTGCTGGCGTGGCCGCGCCTGAGCAGTGCGCGCAGCAATTCAAGCTGCCGTGCACAGAGCAGGGCCAGGGTGTGTTCCTCCACCACCAGGGTGCGATAGCCACGCACGCGGTCCAGCCAGTGGCGGCCGAAGCTGCGATAGCCGCTGACCACGGCCCCGACGCCGGCACCGATGGCGGCACCGGTGCCGAGGCTGGCACCGCCCAGCATGGCGTCGACCGACAGTCCGCCGACCGCCCCGGCGGCCACTGCCGAGCCGGTGCGAATGCCCAGCACGCGCAGCGCCTCGGGGTCGAAGGGGTCCAGTTCCCAGCGGCCCTGCTGCAGTGGCAGCTCCGGCGACACGAAGGCGCCGAGCTCGAAGCGGAACAGCTCAAGCAGGGTGTCGACGCAGGTCTGCTCGGCCTGGCGCACGCGGGCCTGCAGGCGCTCGACCTGCAGGCCGATGGCCTCGTCCAGCGACGCGCGCTGCTGTGCGCCGGCGACGTCGACCAGCAGGCCGGCGACGCAGGCGCAGGCATCGTCGATCAGCACGCCGCGCTGCTGGCGACGTTGCGCGGCCAGGGATGCCAGCGTGTCGCGATGGGCTTCGAGCAGAAGCTGCAGCTTGTCGAACAGTGCCTGCTCGGCGCCATGGTCGTAGACCACGGTGTCGAAGTCGGCCAGCACGTGCAGGCCGCTGCGTGCCAGGCCCTGTCGCCAGGCCTCTGCGTCGGCCTGCTCGTGGGCGACGAAGTTGAGCACCGGCAGCAGCGGCCGGCCGCAGTCAGCCAGCAGGCGCAGCTCGCGGTGGTGGCGCGCCAGCATCGGCTCGCGCACGTCGACCACGTACAGCGCCGCGTCGCTGGCGCGCAGTTGGCGCAGCACCTTGGCCTCTTGTTCGTAGCGACCCTGGCCGTGATCCCCGGCGATGAAGGCGTCGATGCGCGCCACCGGGTCGGGCGCCTCGCCCTGCGCGGCAAGGGCTTCGACGACGCCCAGCGGGTCTTCGAGTCCCGGTGTGTCGAACAGACTCAGCAGCGCGGTGTCGTCGACCAGCAGATCCACGCCGCGCACATCGCGCGTGGTCGCCGGCCGGTCCGACACTTCCCCGAATGCTGCGTCGCGGGTCAGCGTGCGCATCAGCGAGGTCTTGCCGGTGTTGGTGTGACCCACCACCGCCAGGCGGATCGCCGGCTGTTGGTTCGCCGTGCTCACCGGCCGGCCCGGGTGTTTGCAATGCAGGCCCCGCGCTGCCCTGCGCCCGCATGGCCCGGCGCGCTCACGATCGCGCCTCCGCAACCGGCAGGCCCGCTCCCAGCACGCCCTGCGCGCCAGCCTGCGCGGCCAGCGCGCGCCAGTCGGCCAGGCGTTGCGCGGTGGCCGCTTCTCCGCGCGCGCGCAGGCGTTCGACTTCGCCCAGCACCAGCCACAGCGGAACCGGCGCGACGGCCACCAGCGCGGCAATCGACCGCTGCAGGCCGCGGTCCGGCGTGGCGCTGGCACGCAGTGCCAGCACCAGGGCGCGCGTCCCCGGCTGCGGCAGGCGATCGGCCAGTTCGCACAACTGCGCAGGATCGTCGATGGCGTCCAGCCACTGCCAGTCGGCGCTGCCGAGCGCGGCGGAGCGCAGGGGCCACTCCAGGCTGACCGCCACCACGCCGCTGTCCGGCAGCGCGCGAGCATCGCCGTGCGCGGCTGCCGATGCGGCTGCCGATGCCGATGCGGCCGGCGGGCCTGCGGTCTCCGGTGCCGGGTCGATGATGGTGGATTGCACGCGGTGATCGGGCAGCAGCCGCGCGCGCAGGCGAGCGATGCCCGGCCGCTGCGCATCGGACCCGATGCGGCTCAGGCGACGCCGCGCCGCCTCCGCGCATGCCAGCGCCGCGATCAGCCGCGGTGCGGCGCCGTAGCCCGCCACCGCCAGCAGTAGCCAGCGCGCCCAGGCCTGGCGCTCGGGATCACTCATCGGCGGCTGCAGCGGCAGCAGGTCCGGGCCGCCGGCGCCGAGCAGCCCGGGCAGCCAGGACAGCGCGCTCGCCAGCCCGCGCAGGCTGTCGGCGGCCAAAAGGGTCGTCTGCCAGGTGAACTGGAACTCGCGCAAGCTCATCAGCAGCGCCAGGGTGATCAATCCGCCCAGGGTGTAGGCCAGCCAGCACAGATGACTGGTCAGGCCGGCCAGCGCAGCGCCCCGGCCGCCGCCGCCCAGCACGGTCAGCGCCGCGCGCACCGGATCGTCGGCGGCGCTGCGATCCACCAGCCGCAGGCGCGCCGCCAGTGCCGTCCACGGCAAGGCGCCGAGCAGGCTGGCACCCACGCCCATCAGTCCGGCCAGCAGCCACAAGATCAGCATCAGCAGGTTGGCGCCCACCAGCACCAGCAGCAGCAGCGGCAGGTTGAGCACCGCGCCTTCGCCCAGCAGCAGCTTGGTCGCCGTCACGCCGGCCAGCAGCGCGAGCAGACACAGCAGGACGAGCACCCTGCACGCCACGCGAGGCAGCCGCTGCAGCCGCGGCAAGGCCTCTGCCGAGCCCCGCAGGTGACGGGCGCGGACGTGGGCGCGCTGCAGCAGATCACCGCCGGCGGCGCGTGCCGCGGCCTCGGCCTGCGGATCGTCCTGCGGATGGCCGCGCGCTTCCTCGCGACGGCAGACCTCTGCGGTCAGCAGGCGCTGCGCAAGATCCGGATTCGTCGGTCTAGGACGGAGGGACATATGGGCGCGAAGCCTACACGGGCGCGGCCCGCCGATGGCATCGCGACACCCGGCGGTCGCGGCCGGAAGACGAGACACAGGCGCCGAGGCACAGACGCCGCGGGGCGCGATGACTCGGAGGCGGATCGGCATCCTGCGCCAGCGTGGTCGGCGATGAGCCCTGCCTGCGCCCGCCCGAAACTTCTGCGTCAGGCTCTGCTTGCGGCTCTGCTTGCGGCCGCGAACATCGCGCCGACGAGTGGCCCGGAAGCTGCAATTCGACTCGACGCAAGGCTGCGAGGCGAACCGCCAGGGACACCAGGGACTTTTCCGGACGGCGGCCCTCACCACCGGGAGTTGAACACCGGGCACGTCGATTTTCCTTGGGTCCCTGGCGTTCAGCCGCCTGGCGGGGCGGGGACTCGCGAGGCGCGCTCCGGTGGCGCACTCGATGCTCGAATCGTGGCCGTTTGGCAGCGCTCGCCGCAGTCGGCGCCGCATCACCAGGCCCGAACCGGCCTGAGGGGTGGCTCCGTACTAGCCTCCGGGACGCGCTACGCCTGCGCGTCGACCAGCTCGCGCAACACCACCGTGGCATAGGCGCCGGCGGGCAACTCGAAGCCCAGTTCCAGCGTCTCGGGATCCGCCCAGGCCCAGCTCAGGGCTCGCGGCAGCAGACGCAGTGCGCGACGGTCCTGCTCCAGGCCGGCACGTTCCAGGCCCTCGCACAGGGCCCGGCTGTCCTGCAGTGCGGCAATCTCCAGCGCCCGCGCGCAGGCCTGCGTCGACAGCTCGCCGCGGCCCCACAGCGGACCGGAGGGATGGATGTCGCGCTCGGCCAGCCTGGCCGCGAGCGTCCCGGTCCACGGCTCCGGGCCGAACCAGGAGCGCGAACCGGCCAATGACCAGACTTCGCCGTCCAGGCCCTGATTCCAGCTCTGCTCGCGTACGCGCCGCGCCAGCACCTGGTTGAACAGTTGCGAGCGCGCGGCCGACAACAGCATGGAACGCGCCTGCCGATCGACCCGCTGGCCAGCGAACATTGCCAGCGCGCGTTCCACGTTGCGGCCGCCCGAACCGAAGCGCTGTTCGCCAAAGTAGTTGGGCACGCCGTGGTCGGAGATGCGCTGCAGGCAACGCTCGGCGGCGTCCTGCCCGCCCTCGATCCGGCGCACCCGCAGCCGGAAGCGGTTGCCCTGCAGGGCGCCACGCTTGAGTTTGCGACGGTGGCGGGCGGTCTGCAGGACCTCCACGCCCTCGATCACCGGCGGCGGCGCCTGCGGATCGGTGCGGCCCGGCAGGTGCACGGTGAACACCTGGGTGGTCACCGCGTCGCGATCCTTGAGACCGGCATAGCCGACGTCCACCGGCGCCACGCCGTAATGGCGCGCGAGCTGGCGTGCCACCCAGTCCGTGTTGGCGCCGCGCTTGCGAACCGACAGCCACAGGTGATCGCCACTGCCGTCGGCCTCGAAGCCGAGCTGCTCATCGACCGCGAAATCCTCCGGCGCCTCGCGCAACCGGCCGCGCAGCGGCGGCCCGCCGTGGGCGCAGGGCAGCGTCTGCGCCGCGCCGTGTCCGGCATCAGGAGCTGCAGGAGCTGCAGGAGCTGCAGGAGCGCCAGGAGTTTCGGCGGTTTCAGGTATTTCAGGGGTTTCAGGCACGGCAATGGATCCATTGTCGACATTCCCGGGCCGGCACCGGCGCTTCGAGTGAGCGCGGCAGGTCCGGGCGCCAGCTCGGCGGCGGCCGCGGCCGCGGCGCGGCCCACGTAGGGACCGACAGGTCTACTTCTCCTCGACCATGCTGACGATCATCGCCGCAAGGTTGAACGGCTGATCGCCGAGCTTGCGGCGCAGGTTCTTCGGCAGGCTGTTCTTGTCCAGCTGCAGGGTGGAGACCTGCGCATTGCCCCGGGCAGTGAGGCCCGACCAGCTCTCCAGGTGCGGGCCGGCGTGCGCCACCGGCCGGATGCCCATGGCTTCGAGCCTGTCACTGCGCGGAATCAGGTCATGGGCGCCGCGATCGAGCGATGCGGTCGACGCCGTGACCTCGATCCACTGGTTGAAGTCGCGGCGCATCAGCGGTTCGGCCAGCCTTTGCACCAGTGGATTGGCGAAGGCCCGGCGGGCCCCGCGGCTGGCCACCTGGCCGATGAAGGCCGCCGCCGGGGCCAGGGCGCGCGATTCGGAGGCGGTGCCCTTGCGGGCGCTCTTTTTTGCACGCGGCTTCGGCGGTGGCGCGGGAGCTCGCAGCATGGGCTTGAGCACCGAGGCAAAATTGGTCTGAACGTGTGCGCGTACCCGCACCCGCTCACCATCGCCGTGCGTCTGGCTGTCCATGCTCACGTTGAGCTTGAGGATGGTGCCGAACACGCCGGCCGGAATCTCGGCCTGGAAGTCGATGTGGTCCTGCCCGCCGCTCAGGCCGGGCAGCGAGGCGACCGCCAGGTCATCGAGTCGGGCGCGCAGGCGATTCAGCAGGCTCATGATCGCAGGGTGCGGCCACAATCAGGGCCGCTTCGGATGGAAGGCATGCGCAAATCATATCGCTTCGTGGTGACCGGTCGCGTACAGGGGGTGTTTTTCCGCCAGTCGACCCGCCAGCAGGCGCTGCGTCTGGGCCTGGACGGCTGGGTGCGCAACCGTGAAGACGGCGCGGTCGAGGGCGTGGCCTGCGGAGCCGGCCCTGCGCTGGCAGCGCTGCGCCAGTGGCTGGGCCACGGCCCGCCGGCGGCACGGGTCGATGCCCTGGACTGGCAGCCGGCGCCAGACCCGGTGCAGGCGGGCTTCGAGGTGCTCCGCGATTGAGGCTTCGCCCGGACGCCGCAGTGTTCGAATCGCGGCGCTGCGGCCTGCCGCAGCGCCGGGCAGGATGGTCCGCACCTAGCTGATGCAGGTGAGCGCCGGTCGTTGGCTGATCGTCGGCTGATCCTTGGCCCGTCCGGTCCCGTCCGGCGTGACGGGCCTGGTCAGGCATCGGGTCAGGGCGTCGGGTCAGGCCCTCGCGTCATGCCGTCGGGAATGGCCCGCGAATGGCCAGCGTCAGGCCGCTGGTCTGAATGTTGACGAACAGCGTACGGCCGTCCGGCGCAAAGCAGGCGCCGGCCAGTTCGGATGCGTTGTACGCGTTGTCGGCAAATGGATAGAGCGCGCCCTGGGGCGTCACGCCCACCAGCGCGCAATGACGCTGGGTGTCCTCGCACAGCAGCAGGTCACCCCAGGGCGCGACCGTCAGGTTGTCGCAGTTGGCCAGCGCGTTCGGGTCCCGCGATTCGACGAACACTTCGATCGAGCCCGGCGCCTCGACTTCGCGCGGCGATCCTTCGAAGGCGCTGGGCCGGTAGCGGAACACCTGTCCGGCCTGCATCGCGCCGCCGCTGGTGCAGGCCAGGAACAACTCGTCGCGGCCCCACCACAGGCCCTCACCGCGGGCAAAGCGAGCGGCACCCTGCTGGTGCCCGCGCAGGCGCAGGTCGTCCTGCGGCGCCTGGACCTCATCGAGGTCGATCCAGTGGGTCGCCATGGCCTGCCGCAGCGGCAGGGTCTGCGGCGCGCCGCGCCAGTTGCGGGTGTCGGCGGCGGTCCAGTGGCGCAACGCCAGGGCCTGCAGCCGGCCCCCGGCGAGCAGTTCGCCGGGGCGGTCCGGCAGCAGGCGGTAGAGCAGGCCTTCGGGGCGGTCCTCGCTCAGGTAGACCACGCCGCTGCGCGGATCCACCGCCGCGGCCTCGTGGTTGAAACGGCCCAGCGCGGTCAGCGGGACGGCCGCCACCAGCGTGTCGGCCTGCGCCGGCACCTCGAACACGTAGCCGTGATCGCGCGCGTGGATCGTGTCGCGGCGCGAGACGCTTTCCTCGCAGCTCAGCCAGCTGCCCCAGGGCGTCGGGCCGCCGGCGCAATTGGTCTCGGTGCCGGCCAGGCTCAGCCACTGACGCTCGACCCGTCCGGCGGCCGGATCGTAGATCAGGGTGGTGGTGCCGCCACAGGACGGTTGGCTGCCGCCGGCGTCGTACAACAAGCCGCGTGCCACCCGCGGCAGGCGTTCGAAACCCGGCCCGAAGGCACTGCCGTGCAGTGCGACGCGGTCGGGCCTGAGTTCATGGTTGCAGACCAGTCGCACCCGCCCGTCACCGCCATCGAACGCGGCCATGCCGTCCGGTATGCCCGGCACCAGCAGGCCGTCGGCCATGGGCGTGCCCGCGCGTGCGATGACCCGATAGGTGAAGCCGGCCGGCAGGTCCAGGATGCCGCCAGGGTCCGGCTGCAGCGCTCCGAAGGTGGACGACGACGGTCGGGGCGCGTCCAGCGCATGCAGGCGCTGCAGGCCCAGGAACGCCGCGCCGGCCGCGCCGGCGAGCAGAAATCGTCTACGGTCGAGGCTCATGGCGCGGCACAGCGTGCCAGATTCATGGCCTGGAGAATCTGGTCGAGGTCGAAGGCGGCGACGTTGCCGTCGTCGTGCACGGCGTAGAAGGCCCCGCCGGCAAAGCCGGGCAGGGCCTGCCGGGTCATCCAGACGCCGTCGGTGTTGAGCGTGCGCTGGCCGGTGAAGCTGCCGCGATACTCCAGGCTGCGACGGTCAAAGACGTGAAAGTAGTTGGCGTCCTTGCCCTGGTCGGTGGCCAGCCACCAGCCGCTGCCGTCGGCGCAGTCGTACAGCGCCAGGCCTTCGGGCTGAAAATGGAACACGCCGCCGCCCAGGGTGCGATCCGCGAACCGGCCGTCCATGCCGTAGACCTTGACGTTGCGCTGGGTGTACTGGTCCTCGTCGGCGATCATCAACAGGCCCTGCGCCGGATCGCCCCAGATCGATTCCACCACGTGCAGCACGCCTCGGCCCCGGGTGGCGCCGAAGCGGCGCTCGCGGGTGGCGCGATAGTCGCCGCCTGCCGTCTGGCGCACCAGGAACTGATGCACGCGATGTCCGAGCCCGGTTTCGGGCGGCAGCTTTGCGTCGGCGGTTTGGTGGTTGTCGGTGACAAAGACACGCAGATCGCCGCTGGCCAGCTTGTGTACCCACAGGCCGTAGGGTTTGCGCAGCGCCGCGTCGCCGTCGTCGCCGAAGGTGGCCAGCGGTTCCAGTCCGGGCAGGCGCAGCAGTTGCACGCGGCGATTGTCGCGCTCGACGATCCACAGCAGGTCATCGATCACGAACACGCCATTGGGTCGCTTGAACTGCCCCGGCGCGGTCCCCGATCTGCCGTACTTGCGCAGCAGCGCCCCGTCGGTGGCATCGTGGATCAGCAGGCGGTCGGTTTCCTTGGCGGTGGCAATCAGCCAGTGCTGGCCGTCCGGGCCGTGCCAGACCGCGACGGAGTCGACGTTGTCCTGTTCGTCGCGCACGGTGGAATACCGTTCGGGCACGTTCACCAGGCCGGCGACCTGCGGGATCGGTGCCTCTGAAAGATCCTCCATCCAGTCGTCCAGCACCGCGCAGCCGGACAGGGTCAGCGCGGCACCGGCGACGAACAGGCTGCGCATGAGCACTTCAGAAGCTCGCCTTGAGGCCGAGCTCGTAGGTCGGCCCGTATTCCTCGTACTGGGAGTTGAAGCGCCGATCCTGGAAATAGGCATAGAACGGTTCGTCATTGAGGTTCACGGCATTGAGGTAGAGCTGGCAGGCATCGCCGATGCGATAGCTGCCGACAAAGTCGAGTTGCAGGTGTTCGTCGGCATAGCGATCAAAGGCGGGATCGTCCAGTTCGCCGATCTCGTCCAGATATTCGCTGCGCCACGTCGCGGCCAGCCGCAGGCTGATGCCGTGCTTTTCCCAGCCCAGCGCAAGATTGCCGAGCGCGTCGGACTGGCGCGGCAGCGGCACCCTCGAGTTGCGCTGCGGCAGGCGCGCCTTGCTGTCGGTGAGGCTCAGGTTGGCCAGCAGCAGCAGGCCATCGAACGGCGCCGGCAGCATGGAGAACTTCTGCGAGTAGCTGAATTCGGCGCCGAACAGCTCGGCACGTTCGCCGTTGAGGGTGGTGATCGCCTCGTCGAAGTTTTCGAAGGCGCCGGGCCGGCCGGCGACGTCGGAGACCACGAAGAAATCATCGAGCCGCTTGTAGAACACGCCGGCGCTGACCAACGCCACGCCGCCCGGATAGAACTCCCAGGCCAGGTCGAGATGATCCGCCGTGAGCGGGTCGAGGTCGGGATTGCCCAGTTCGGCGCTGCGCTCGAAGTTGCCTTCGTCGTCCTGCTCGATCTCGATCGCGGTACGCGCCGCGGCCTGCTCGAACCCGGGGCGCGCCACGCTGCGCCAGACCGCGGCCCGCAGCAGGGTGCGCTCGCCCAGCTCGTAGCGCAGGTTCAGGCTTGGCATCAGGTCGGTGTACTGCTTGTCGGCCGACAGCGGCGCGATCCGCGGGTCGCCGTTGCCGCTTTCCTCGTCGATCCTCAGCTCGGTGCCGCGCACCGAATAGTCGGTGCGCTCGACCCGCAGGCCGCCGATCAGGCGCAGGCGGCCGATGTCGGCGCTGGCCATGAGATAGCCGGCGTAGATGTCCTCGTCCAGCGTGTAGTCCTCCAGCTGCGAGTCGATGGCGCTGTCGTCGGCGTCGAGTTCGAAGCTGCCGACATTGGCGTCGAAAAAGCCGCGCAGCGCCTCGCGCGACAGGATCGGTCCCCAGGTGCCGAGCGGGTAGTCGACATCCTGCGCGGCGAAATCGGCCAGGGTGAAATCGTCGCCGAAGCCGTCGTAGATCTGCGCGTCCAGGCGTCCGACCTTGTCGCGCAGACGGGCCTTGGCGCCGAACTTCCAGTATCCCGGCGCGCGGCCGAACACGGTGTCGCGCCGCAGGTTGAAGGCCAGCGAGGTTTCCCGCTCGCGGGTGAAGCTGGATTCCAGCGCGATCTCGTCGAGCGCGTAG
>JAJFJX010000128.1 GCA_021773655.1 Panacagrimonas sp. | reverse complement strand
CGATGTGCACGCAGCGCACCTGCGGCAGCAGGGCCTGCGCGCGTGGACCGAGCGCGGCGTCGAGCACGCGGTTTCCGACAATGCGCTCGCTGAGGGTGTCGCCGATCGCGCGCGGCTGCTCGAAGATTTCCTTGAGCATGTAGTGCGCATACTCGCCGCGCTCGACCGCATCGGAGGATAACTCCGAGATCTTGCGCTCGCGCTGGACCGGGGCACCGTCGCGATCACGGATGTCAAGGCCGTGAAGCGAAATTTCGGCAGTGTCGCCCTCTTCCAGGAAACGGAAGCTGCGCGTCAGCGGCAGCAGGGCCTGCACGTCGGAGGCCACGTAGTACTCGCCATCGCCTTCGCCCAGCACGACCGGGCAGCCGGCGCGGGCGCAGACCAGCCGATCCGGCGTGCGCCGGTCGAGCACCACGATGGCGTAGGCGCCATCCACCCGCGCCACCGCCGTGCGCACCGCCTCGAGCAATGACCCGCCCTGCTTGGAGCAGTCGTTGATCAGGTGGGCGACCACCTCGGTGTCGGTCTCGGAGGTGAAGTGATAGCCCTTGGCCTCGAGTTCGGCGCGCAGGTCGGCGTGGTTCTCGATGATGCCGTTGTGCACGATCGAGAGCTGGTCCTCGGAGAAATGCGGGTGTGCGTTGCGCTCGCTGGGCACGCCATGGGTGGCCCAGCGCGTATGGGCGATGCCCAGGTGACCCGACATGGGATCGGCATCGATGGCCTCCACAAGTTTCTGCACCTTGCCCTGGGCGCGGCGGCGCGCCAGTTCACCCTGCAGGGTGAGCAGGGCCACGCCGGCGGAGTCGTAGCCGCGGTATTCGAGCCGGCGCAGGCCCTCGATCAGGATCGGCGTGACGTCACGGCGAGCCACCGCTCCAACGATTCCGCACATGTGCCTGTTCGCCCCGAGCGACCTGGAAGGAGCGCCATTCTAAGGCGATGGCCGGTGCCAGCGCCGGACCACAGGCCGGGCTGCTCGGCAGTGGGACCAGCCCACCCCCTGGGTCGCGACACCGTCATCGAGGTGACCGCGATCAGGTTCGCGATCCGCAGCGCCGAGTATCTCTTCGGCGGCGGTCCGGCCGTGCCACTGCTGTGATCTGCGCACGATTTCCGAACCAGATGAGTGAAGCCGGTATGAGCGGCATCAGTACGGCCGCGGTGGCTTGCGGTGCGGTGCGGTGCGGTGCGGTGCGGTGCCTTTACGGTGCCCGGGACGAACCGCCCATGCGCAGCTGCGTGACGCCAGTTGAGGCGCATCGCGGCCTTCACCGAGACTCCGGCCGGCGGCGCCGGCGAGCTTACGGCTGCGAACGCATTCACAGCGGATGCATGGCCTGCCGATGCCGCACGCGGGCCTCAGCATCGAGGTGCCGCAGGACCTGAGCTTCGCCGTGGCAATCCTTGCCGCGACGTCCGCCCATACGTCGGCTACGTCGACTACGCTTTTTTCTGTGGGCGCTTCCAGCCCGGCAGGGAATGCTGCTCTCGGGCGCGGCAGATCGTGAGCTGGCCGGCCGGCGCATCCATGGCGATGCTGGATCCGGCGGCGATGTAGGCACCGGCGCCGATGGTGACCGGCGCGATGAGCTGGGTATCGGTGCCGATGAACGCGCCGTCGCCAATGACGGTGGGATGCTTGTTGACGCCGTCGTAGTTGCAGGTGATCACGCCGGCCCCGATATTGACGCCGCTGCCGATCCGGGCATCCCCCAGATAGGCCAGGTGATTGGCCTTCGACCCCTGCCCCAGGCTGGATTTCTTGATTTCGACGAAGTTGCCGACGTGGACCTGATCCGCCAGGTGCGCCTCCGGCCGCAGGCGCGCAAACGGCCCGATGCGACAGGCGCGGCCGATGACGGCAGTGTCCAGTACGCAATGGCTCTCGACGTGCGTGCCGGCACCGATGCGCACGTTGCGCAGCACGGTATAGGGCCCGATGTGCACGTGATCACCCAGTTCCACCTCGCCTTCGATCACCACGCCGACGTCGAGGTGCACGTCCTGACCGCACAGCAGCGATCCGCGCAGATCGAAGCGTTCCGGGTCACGGATGCCCACACCCTGGCGCATCATGGCGAGCGCCTCGCGACGCTGCCACGCGCGCTCCAGAGCGGCGAGCTGGGCACGATCATTGACGCCCTGTACCTCTTCCAGTGATTCGGCCTGCACGGTGCGCACTGCAACCCGGTCGCGTACCGCCAGGCGCACGATGTCGGTGAGGTAGAACTCGCGCTTGGCGTTGTTGTCGTCCACCCGCCGCAGCCAGTCGCGCAGGCGCCTTGCCGGCGCCAGCACGACGCCGGTGTTGATCTCCTGGATGCGCCGCTGAGCCTCCGTGGCGTCCTTTTCCTCGACGATGCTGCGAACCGCACCGCCGGCACCGCGCACGATGCGGCCGTAGCCGTGCGGGTCGTGCGCTTGGGCGCTGAGAATGCCGAGGCCACGCACATCGAGTTGCAGCAGATCGCGCAGAGTATCGGCCTGGATCAGCGGCACGTCGCCGTAGAGCACCAGCACGCGCGCGTCCTCGGGGATCTGCGGCATTGCCTGCAGCACCGCGTGGGCGGTACCAAGCTGCTTGGACTGCACGACGACCTCTAGGTCGGTGGCTGCGGCATGCGAGCCGACCAGCCAGGCGCGCAGGGTCTCGGCGCCATGACCCACCACCACATGACAGCAGGCCGCACCCAGCGCCTGCGCGGTCTGCAGCACGTGTTCCAGCATCGGCCGGCCAGCGATCGCGTGCAGAACCTTGGGCAGCACCGAGCGCATGCGCGTGCCCTGCCCGGCCGCCAGGATCACCACATGCAGGGGCGGCGGTACGGAGTCGGATGCGGAACCGGAACGAGGGGCCATCGTCGATGCAAGCCTGTGGTCGCAGTGAATGGGCGCCGGCCGCCCACCAGGACAAAGGCCGCGCGATGCGCGGCCTTACTTTACTGCGATCGCAGCCGGATCAGCGGCCGGGCTTCTTGAGGTTCTTGACGAATTCGAGGCGGGCGGCGGCCTCGACCAGTTCGGCCTGCGCCTGCGCCATGTCCATCTGGTCCTTGGCGCCGGCCAGCCTGGCCTCGGCTTCCTGCTTGGCCCGGGTGGCGGCGGACTCGTCGGCGTCGTCGCCGCGCAGCGCCGTATCGGCCAGGATCGACACCATGTGCGGCTGCACTTCGAGGATGCCGCCGCCGACGAAGAACGGCAGCTCCTTGCCGTCGGCGGTCTGCACGCGCACGGTACCGGGCTTGAGCGTGGTCAGCAGCGGGGCGTGACGCGGTGCAATGCCGACCTCGCCCATCGACGCGGGTGCGAACACCATCGTCGCCTCACCCGAGTGGATGTGGCCTTCGGCTGCGACGATTTCGATCTTGAGGTTTGCCATTCTTTATGCCTTTGGTGAGGCGTGAGGCTTC
>JAJFJX010000127.1 GCA_021773655.1 Panacagrimonas sp. | reverse complement strand
ACGGCGGCAGCGGCGCGGGGCTGGTCAGCACCTATCTGGTGGTGGAGGAAATCGCCAAGGTTGACATGCTCACCGCCCTGATCGTGCACGACCAGAACGTGTCGCCGCGGATCATCGCCAACCACGCGCCGGCTGCGCTGCGCGCGCGACTGCTGCCGAAAGTCGTCAAAGGCGAGCTGGAAATCAGC
Organism: Panacagrimonas sp.; assembly: GCA_021773655.1. Classification (GTDB taxonomy): domain Bacteria; phylum Pseudomonadota; class Gammaproteobacteria; order Nevskiales; family Nevskiaceae; genus Panacagrimonas. The sequence continues at coordinate 9,453 of JAJFJX010000127.1, read as the reverse complement.
ATCGCCTGGACCGAGCCGCAGGCCGGCTCCGACGGCACCGCCATCCGCACGACGGCCACGCGCGATGGCGACGACTACATCGTCAACGGGCAGAAGATCTTCACGACCTTTGGCGATCGCGCCGACATGCACCTGGTGTATGCGCGTTTTGCGCCCGGCACCGGCGCGCGTGGCATCGGCACGATTCTGGTCGAACGCGACCGTCCCGGTGTCACCGTGCACCGACTGGAAAACAAGATGGGCGTGCGTGGCGCCTCGGAGTGCGAGCTGTTCTTCGATCAGGTGCGCGTGCCGGCGAGCAATGTCGTCACGCTCGGCGAGGCCGGGCATTCACGCGGCTTCGTGCAGCCGTTGAACATCTACAACGGGACTCGCGTGGGTATGGGCGTGATGGCCCTGGGCGTCGCCGAAGGCGCCTTCGATCTGGCGCGCGACTACATGATGGTGCGCGAGCAGTTCGGCCAGAAGCTGTGCGAGATGCAGGGTCTGCGCTGGATGATGGCCGACATGCTCATCGAGATCGAAGCCGCACGCTGCCTCTGCTACAAGGCGCTGGCGCTGGTCGATGCGGGCCGGCCGGATCCCTGCCTGTCGTCCATCGCCAAAGTGCAGGCCACCGAAATGGCGCAGAAGGTCACCCTGCAGTGCCAGCAGATGTTCGGCGGCTACGGCTACTTCGGGGCGCTGCCGCTGGAGCGCATGGTGCGCGACGTGCGCATGCTTACCATCACCGGCGGCACCACGCAGACGCAGAAGAACACCATCGCCGGATACATCTTCGGCGCAGCCTCGCAGGGGAAGACCTCATGACCGTCCGGCTCGAACGTAGTGGAGGAATCGCGCGCATCGTGCTCGCGCGCCCAGAGCGCCTCAACGCGCTCACCGGAGAGATGAAGGACCAGATCACCGGGTTTGCGCATGAACTGACGCTGGATCGCAGCGTGCGGGTGGTGGTGCTGTGCGGCGAAGGCCGCGCCTTCTGTGCCGGCGCCGACGTCGGCAGCATGACCGGCTTCGACATGCCTGCCGGCCGCGCGCGCATCCAGCGAGCGCATCGCGCCATCCTGGGGCTCGCGCACCTCGACAAGCCACTGATCTGCGCGGTGCGCGGCGCCACGGTCGGCGTGGGCTGGAGCCTGGCACTGGCCAGCGATCTGATCCTCGCCTCGGACACCGCGCGCTTCAGCCTGGTGTTCAAGAAGGTGGGCCTGGCGCCGGATGGCGGCGCTGCGTACTTCCTCAGCCAGTACATGGGGGTGCTGCGGGCCAAGGAGCTGATGCTGTCTGCGCGCCTGGTCGGCGCTGCCGAGGCGCTGCAACTGGGCCTGGTCAACGAGGTCGTGGCCGACGAGCAGCTCGAAGCACGCACCATGGTACTGGCCGAAGAGCTGGCGTCCTCGGCCACGTTTGCGCTGGCCATGGGCAAGCGGCTGTTCGCCGGGGCGTTCCGTCCCAGCCTGGAGGAGTTCCTGGAACTGGAGACCCACGTGCAGAACGAGGTGTTGCAGACCCAGGACCACCAGGAGGGCGCTGCCGCCTTCAGGGAAAAGCGCAAACCTCAGTTCAAGGGTAGCTGAGCGTCCCACTTCCTGATTCCACCGTAAGAGTCCCTACATGTTCCAACTCTCTCCCGATTTCGAAAGCTTCCGCGAGGACGCCCGTCGCATGGCCGAACGCGCTTTTCGCGCCAAGGCAGCGTACTGGGACGAGCAGGAAGAGTATCCGCAGGAAAATCGCGATCTTCTGGCCGAGCTGGGTTATCTGGGCCTGGTCATTCCCGAGGAATACGGCGGTGCGGGTGCGCCGGTGATCCAGGGCACGATCCTGCTGGAGGAAGTCGCGCGGGTGTGCTTCAACACCGCGTTGGTCACGCAGCTGGCCCTCAATGGCCCGGCGCGCGCCGTCGCCATCCTCGGCAGCGAAGAGCAGAAGCGCCGCTGGTTGCCGGGCTGCGTGAGCGGCAAGCACCTGTTCGCTATCGGCATCAGTGAACCGGGCGCCGGGTCGGCGATGACCGACATGAGCACATCGGCGACGCCCGACGGCGAGCACATCGTGCTCAACGGACAGAAAGCCTTCTGCACCAGTGGCCACCTGGCCACGCATGTCTTCGTGTTTGCGCGCTGGGGCAAGACCCAGGGGCCTCGCGGCATCGGCGCGCTGATGGTCGAGCGCGGCACGCCGGGCTTCGAGATTGGCCACCCGGCGCCGAAGATGGGCGGTCGCGGCGTGCCGGAGGTCGAGCTGTATTTCGACCATTGCCGGGTGCCGGCGGAAAACCTGATCATGGCCGGCGACCCTGATTCGACGCGCAGCTTCAAGCGCCTGATGAGTTCCTTCGGTCCCGAGCGGGTGGGCAACGCGGCGATGTGCCTGGGCGTGGCCCAGGGCGCCTACGAACTGGCTAAAAGCTACTCGCTGGAGCGCCAGCAGTTCGGACGGCCGATCTGCGAGTTCCAGGGCATCCAGTGGAAGATCGCCGACATGGCCACGCAGATCCACGCCGCGCGGCTGATGATCTACCGCGCCGCCACCAACCTGGTGGACGGATTTCCAGACCCGCTGGAAGCGGCCTACGCCAAGCTCTACGCCAACGAGATGGTGCAGCGCGTCACCAGCGAGGCGCTGCAGATTCATGGGCACTATGGCTACACCCGCGAGTTTCCGCTGGAGCGCATGGTGCGGGACTCGCGCGGCTTTTCACTGGGTGGTGGGACGACTGAAATTCTCCGCAATACCATCGCGTCGATGGTCTGCGGACGCAGTTTCGACCAGCGCCGCGGCTGAATCCGGGCCTGATGCCGTTTCCGAAACCCGATCCGGACCGGCTGATTTACCTGATCGAGCGCGTGGCGCTGGGCGATCAACAGGCTTTTGAAGAGCTTTACGTGGCCAGCAGTCCGAATCTGTATGGAGTCCTGCTGCGGATTCTCCGTCGCCCGGAATGGGCCCAGGAGGCCTTGCAGGACTGCTTCCTGAAAGTCTGGCAACGATCCGAAACCTACCTGCCGGAGCGGGGGCCGGCGCTCACCTGGCTGTTGACCCTTGCCAGATACCGTGCCCTGGACCTCCTGCGAGAACGGCAGGCCGAGCCTCAGATTCAGGTCGAATTGTCGAAAGCCGAGCAGGATTCGCCGCTTCACTTCGTTTCTCCGGAACTTCCCGGTGCAGCATGGTTGTCTCACCGGGAGGAGTCGAACCGGCTCAGTGACTGCATGGAGCAACTCAGACCGGAGGAGAAGCAGGCCTTGCTGCTGGTTTATTACGAGGGATACACTCATCTGGAGCTGGCTCAACTGCTGGGAGTACCTCTGGGCACGGTAAAGAGTAGAGTGCGGCGAGGGCTTGCGCGGTTGCGCGAGTGTTTGAGAGGCGAAATTCGATGAACTACCACAACCCCAAGCTGCACAAGGCACTGGCCGCCGAATACGTGGTTGGAACATTGCGCGGCCCTGCCAGGCGCCGTTTCGAACGGGTTCTGGAGTCCGAGCCCTCGGTACGGGCCGAAGTCTATTTCTGGGAATTGTGTTTCTCCGAGATGACCGAGGCGGTTCCGCCGGTCAGCCCGCCGTCGGAAGCCTGGACTTACCTGCGGTCCCGAATGCCAGCGGCAAGGCCGGCGATGGCGACGCAAGCCCCGAGGCGTGCTCTTTGGGCAAAATCGCGTCGAGCCGCCAGCGCGACCCGGCTCAGAAGGCGCTCGTTGCGGATACTGGTCGGAATGGCGACGGCTGCTACCCTGGTCCTGGGGATTCGCTTCGCCCAATCTCCAACGTGGCCCGTCGAGCCCGAATCCCGGTCGTTCGGGACTGAGGCCGCTCTTGCCTCGACCGAGCAGCCGGAGCCTGCGCCGATGTTCGTCACCCTGCTCAGGGTGCCCACCTCGAACCTGCAGTGGCTGGTGAGCCTGTCGCCGGATCAGCGGCAGATCAACGTCGTGGCCGCAGGTGATTACCCGCGGCTGGGCCAGCGCAAGATGCTGTTATGGCTGATCTCCCCGAATTCGGATGAGGCGGTGCCGCTGGGCGAGTTGCCCAACCGCAGTGGCGCCAGCGTCGACATCAAGGTGCCGAGGGCACTGTACAGGCATGCCAACTCGGGTTTCGAACTCGCGGTGAGCCTGGAACCCGAGGAGAGTACGCCGCACGATCTGCCGGACGGCCCCATTGTCACTTGGGCCCGGAATCTCACAACGCAGCGCGACAACGGGATCTAGTCGGCATTTTTCCGGCGGCCTGCAGGAGAATGCAGGCGTGACATTTCCGCCGCCACTGCACTCACGCGCTGCGGGTCCGCCACGGGCGGGGCGATGATCGCCAGCGCCGGCCGTGCTAATCAACGAAGGTCGTGAATTCCGAGACCGGCGCTCGCTCGGTGACCAGTCGATTGACCAGTGCGTCCTGGTCTGCGTAACCCAGCGCCATGCCGCAGACCACCATCTCCTCGGGCGGAATGTCGAGGTGGCGCGTGATGATGGCGTGAAAATGCGTGAACGCCGCCTGTGGGCAGGTATCCAGTCCGCGGCCCCTGGCGGCGATCATGATGTTTTCCAGGAACATGCCGTAATCCATCCAGCTGCCGCGGCCGAGCACGCGATCAATCGTGAACATCAACCCGACGGGCGCACCGAAGAACGAATAGTTGCGCGCATGCTGTTCGTGCATGCGCTGCTTGTCCTGCTTGCCGATGCCTAGAAGCGCGTAAAGGTCCCAGCCGATCTTGCGGCGCCGGTCGATGAAGGGCGACTTCCATTTGGACGGGTAGTAGTCGTACTCGTCCTTGTAGAGTTCCTGCCAGTCGGGCTGGTCGAAGGCTTCCACGATGTCCCGGCTCAGCGCCTCGCGGGCGTTGCCGGTGAGCACATAGACGCGCCAGGGCTGGGTATTGGTCCCCGAAGGGGCTCGCGACGCGACACGCAGGACGTCTTCGATCACTTCGCGCGGCACGGGCGTGGGCAAAAATGCCCTGACCGAGCGGCGACTCGCAATGGCCTGATCGACGGCGACAGAAGGCTGGATATCGGGAAGCTGATCCATGGATTCGGGATTCGGTGCTGCCGCCGTCCGGGCGTCTGACAGTAATGGTTGATCCATCAGTTGACCGAGCGGGCGCGGCCTTCCCAGAAGGGATTGCGCAGTTCGGTCTTGAGAATCTTGCCGGCACCGCTCAACGGCAGCGGCTCGCTGCGGATCTGCACGCTACGTGGCAGCTTGTAGCCGGCAATCAAGGCGCGGCAATGGGCAATGATCTCGTCGCCGGTCACACTCGCGCCGGCCTTTGGCACGACAACAGCGTGCACCATCTCGCCCCATTGGTCGCTGGGAATTCCGATGACCGCACACTCCTGCACGGCGGGATGCTGGTAAATCGCCCCTTCCACCTCGACGCTGAAGATGTTCTCGCCACCGCTGATGATCATGTCCTTGGCGCGATCGACGATGAACACGAAGCCCTGTTCGTCCATGTAGCCGACGTCACCGGTATGCAGCCAGCCATTGCGCAGGGTATTGCGCGTCTGCTCTTCGAGATGCCAGTAGCCGCGCATGACGTTGGCGCCGCGAGCGCAGATCTCGCCCACCGTGCCGCTCTCGACGGCATGGTCTTCGGCGTCGAGGATGGCGACCTCGACCCCGTAGACCGCACGCCCGGCGCTACGCAACGTCGCACCCTTGTGGTGTTCGAAGGGAAGAAAGGTGACCAGCGGGGCGGCCTCGGTCTGACCGTAGGCCTGGGTCAGTTGGACCGTGGGCAATTGCCGCATCGCCTCCAGCAGAAGTGCCTCGGGCATCGGTGATGCACCGTAAAGCAGGCGACGGAAGTTCGACAGATCGTACTGTGGGATCTTTCCCGAGGCTAGCAGCATGTTGATCATGGTCGGCACCAGAATACTGTGCGTGACCTTTTCGTCCTGCAGGATGGCCAGCACCGGATCCACTTCGAAGCGCGGTACGACGCAGTGCGTCGCGCCGGCCATGGTGACGGCGAAGGTGTTGGCCAGGTCGGCCAGATGAAACATCGGCGCGGCGTGCAGATACACCGAGTGTTCGTTGAAGTCCTGTACCGGCACCATGTTGAGTGCGTTGAACACCACGTTGTCGTGGGTCAGCATCACGCCCTTGGACTTGCCGGTAGTGCCGCCCGTGTAGAACAGGCCGGCGAGCGCATCGCCGCCCGCGTCGGCGTCCGCCACTGGCGGATGCGAGACGATCAACTGCTCGTAGTCCAGGCAGCCTTCCGGAAGTGCTCCATCGCCGATGAAGACCACGTGCCGCACCGTCTTCATCAGCGGCCGCAGCGCCGGCAGCAGCTTGGCGTAGGTGTCGTCGATGAACAGAATCTGGCTGGCGGAGTCGTCCAGCGTGTAGGCAATCTCCGGCGGCGCCAGGCGAATGTTGACCGGATTGCAGGCCGCACCTGCCCAGGCCGCGGCATAGAGATATTCCAAGTAGCGGTCGCTGTTGAGCGACAGGATCGCAACCCGGTCTTCAGCTTGTACGCCAAGATCCAGCAGGGCGCCCGCCAGGCGCGCCACACGGTCCTGAAACTCCAGCCAAGTGCGTCGACGCGTGCCGAAGATGGTTGCCGTCCGGTTGCCGCCGGTCTGCACCGCCCGGCGCAGGGTCTGGGTGACGTACACGTTGTTCTCCTCTCGTAGTAACTGGTGATAGCAGCTGGAACGGCTTTTGTGATGCCGTTTTTATTCAGCGATGAATCGAATCATTTCCTGATTGCTCTTAATTGGCAATGGTCCTCGACCAGTGTCACGCCCGCGCTCGCGGGAATGGCTCAGTTTCCAATTCCATTTTCAGTCAAGAACCATTCCCGACCAGGGGCATCGTGCTCCGGGATTGCGCCTACTTCTGCTGCAAGATCCAGTGCCCGATGCGCGCCCAGTTCTCCTTCAGTGTTCTGGATCCCATGAACAGACCGATATGTCCACCCGGGGCCAGTTCGCTGACGATCTTTTCTCTCGGCGTGCCGAGCAGTTCGGCAGCGCCGAACACCTGTTCCTTCGTCGTGATGTCGTCGTCCTCGCCAGCGAGCAGGTACGTGGGCACGGTGATGCTCTTGAGCGAGATCGGCTGACCCAGCGCGATGAACCGGCCACGCGCCAGACGGTTGAGCTTGAACAGCTGCTTGACCGCTTCGAGGTACATCCGCCCCGGCAGGTCGACGGTGTGCTCGTACCAGCTCGCGAAATGACGCGCGCGCCGGAGGTATTCGTCGTTGCTGATGTTGTCGTACAGATCGATGAACTTGCCCCAGTAGTGCTCGTCCGGGTGCATGTTCTTCCATGCCGCGAGCATGAACCGGCCGCGCATGCGTCCGCGGCCGAGTGTGACCAGGTATCGGTAGTAGGACATTGGCGTACGCTTGCCCATGCGCTTCACCGGACCATCGCCGGCGTGGGTGTCGATAGGTGATCCGGCCAGCACCAGCGAGCAGACCTTCTCGGGAAAGCGCGCAGCAAGCATCGTGGACAGCCAGCCTCCCTGGCACAGGCCAACCAGATGTGCACGTCCGCCCACGGCGTCCACGGCTTCAGACAGTTCGAGAAGGTACTTGTCGATGCCGTAGTCGCGCATATCGTGCGTGGCGGACTTCCAGTCGGTCACGTACAGGCGCTTGATTCCAGCGGCCTTGAGCGTCTGCACCAGGCTCTGGCCGTCGTCGTAGTCCGCGATCGTGGACGGGTGCCCGGCATAGGGTGCGTCGATGATGACCGGGATGTCGCTGAGCGAGGCACTTTCGTCGGAGAAATCGCGCAGCCACATCGTGTCGCTGTCGACCTTGATCGTGTTGGGGGTCACCCAGTCCGGCTTGGGCGGAAAGCTGATGGCACTGGCTTCGCGCACGTACTTGAGCCAGTCGGTCACCACCGCGCCGCGCCGCCTGCGCAACTGCTGCGCCCACTCGATCGGCCAGTAAGCGGGAACTGCGAGTAGGGCTTTTTTGAGGCTGCTGCGTTCCACGATTGGCATGCTCGTCATCTGTTCACTGCTCCGAAGCCTTCAACCACTGCGCGAGACGCTGGAGGCGCCGTGCAAAAAACTTAACCGACATCCGCATGCATCGCCGTGGACCACGGCTTGGGCGAGTCCATATCCGAAGTCACGTGTTCGGCATCGAGAAAATCCCGCACCAGACGCGCGCTGATCTCGGGCTGCGCGATCATGAACAGATGCCCATCGTCCAGCATCTCGAGGCGCGAGTGCGGGATCAGCTTGGCCAGTAGGTGTCCGTTGATGGGTGGGCAGATCGGGTCGTCTGCGCCCGCCAGCACCAGGGTCGGCTGACGCAGGCGCCACAACCACAGGGCGCTGGTCCAGCCGGTGATGGCGTTGAGCTGTAGCAGGTATCCGGCTCGGCTCGGCTTTCTGATGCGCGAGGCGTAGTCGCGCGTCAGTTGCTTGTCCCAGCGGAAACGCCCGCCATACAGCCGACCGGCAATGCGTTCCATGTATCCGGGCTGCAGGTAGCGTGCCGGACTCATCAGCTTCCACATCACAGCCAGCGAGCCCGGCCAGGCGATGGGCGAGCCGGCCATGGTTGCGCACAACACCAGGCGCCGGCAGCGGCTCGGCGCGGTGTGCGCAAACTGCTGCGCCAGCGCGCCGCCCCAGGAAATGCCGATGGCATCCGCGCGCGAGTGGCCCATCTTCTTGAGCACATGCACGGCCAGCCGCGCGGCGGTGGACATGCGGTACGGGTAGGGCGGCAGGCTCGATCCACCAATGCCAGGCATGTCGAAGGTGATGACTTCGACATCGCCAAGCGCGTCGACAAAGGGTGTGAGCAACTCGAAATTTCCGCCGATGCCGTTGAACAGCAGGATCGGCGTGCGGGTCTTGTCGCCCGGCCAGACCGCCGCGCGCAGACTCAGGTTGCCGACGCGAAACTGGTGCAGCTTGAATTCGCGCTTGCCGGGAGGAGGGGCAGGCCGGACAGGCAGAGGTGCATTCATTGGCGGACGTAGGTTCCAGGTGCTGAGCCGAGCCCAGTATACCGGGCGCTGCCAAGCGCCTTTGGCGCCGGCCGCTTGTCGCCCGAGCGCTCGGCCAGCCAGGGGCTCCAGTGTTCCCACCAGCTACCGGTGATGGCCTTGGACGCCGCCAGCCAGTCCTGCGGATCTTCCGGCGTGATGCTCGCGGTCTGATAAGTCGCCTTGCCCTTGCCCGGCGGGCACACCAGCGTCTGGATGTGGCCGCTGTTGACCAGCACGAATTCGGACTTGCCGCCGAGGATGTTGACCGAGTTGTAGCAGGCGTTCCAGGGTGTGATGTGATCGCTGCGCCCGGCGACCACGAACTGGTCGACGGTGATTTTCTTCAGGTCGATTTCGGCATCGGGCAAGGCCCAGCACTGGCCGCGGCCGAAGGGATTGTCGATCGCAAGGTCTAGGAAATCGCTCAGCAGTGCCGCCGGCATGCGCGTTGCGTCGGAGTTCCAGAA
>JAJFJX010000126.1 GCA_021773655.1 Panacagrimonas sp. | reverse complement strand
TTCGCCTTCGGCGGCTCCTGTCTGCCCAAGGATCTTCGCGCGCACATGCATCGAGCGCGTGAGCTCGACGTGGAGCTGCCGATGCTGGGATCGATCCTGCGCAGCAACCGCGCGCAGGTCGAAAAGGCAGTGGAGCTGGTGACCTCCTTCGGCAAGCGCCGCATCGGTCTGCTCGGCCTGAGTTTCAAGTCGCAGACCGACGACCTGCGCGAAAGCCCGCTGGTGGACCTGGCCGAAGCCCTGATCGGCAAGGGTTACGCGCTGTCCATCTATGATCGCAATGTGGATTACGCGCGCGTGCACGGCGCCAACCGCGATTACATCAACCAGCGCATTCCGCACGTGTCATCGCTGCTGACCTCCGATCTGGACGCCCTGATCGACACCTCTGAGGTGATGGTGGTCGGCAATCGGGACGAGCAGTTTGCCGCGGCGCTGGAAAGGGTCAATGGCAGCCGTCCGACGGTGGACCTGGTCGGCTTCATGAGCGGTGCGTCCAGCGGTCACACCCAGGGCATCTGCTGGTAGCGCTCCGGTGCAGATCGAACGCCATGCCAACTCTGGTCTGGGCAGTGCCGCCGGCTGGGTGCTGTACCTGGGCGCGCTGTCGCTGATAGCCGTGCTGCTGCCAGCCAGCGCCTTCGATGCGCGTCACACGCACTACTGGGTCGCTCTGGGCTCTATCGGCGTGTGGCGCTATTCGCTGGGTGCGGTGCATTTCGCGCGCGCGATGCTGTTCCTGCACTGGCGCTTTCCACGGCTTCGTCGTGCCGCCAGCGCGCAAGACCAAGGCACCGACGGTGCGCCGCCGATCTACCTGCTGATCACCAGTTATCGCATCGACACGGCGACCTCGGCCAAGGTGTACCGCGCGGCGCTGCGCGAGGCACGGCACTGGCGGGGACCGGCCACCATCGTGGCTTCCATCGTGGAGATGGCCGACGAGCGTCTGATCAAGCTGCTGTGGCAGCAGTGCGCGCCCCCGGAGCACGTACAGCTTCGTATCGTGCGAATTGCCGGAACCGGCAAGCGTGACGCTCTGGCGCAAGGCTTTCGCGCCATTTCGCGCGACATGCCGGCGGCGGACGCCGTGGTCGCGGTGATCGACGGCGATACCGTGCTCGATCCAGAGGTGCTGGCGCGTAGCGCATCGCTGTTTCCGGTCATGCCCACGGTCGGCGCGCTCACCACCAACGAGTTCTGCGCGGTGCAGGGCAGCGCGACGATGCGTCAGTGGCATCGACTGCGCTTTGCACAGCGCCATCTCAACATGTGCTCGATGGCGCTGTCGCGGCGGGTGCTGACCTTGACCGGGCGCATGTCGATGTTCCGCGCCTGCATCGTCACCGACCCGGAATTCATACGCGACGTCCAGAGCGACCGCCTGGATCACTGGCGTCTGGGTCGCTTCCGCTTTCTCACCGGCGACGACAAGTCGAGCTGGTTCAGCCTGATGCGCCTGGGCTGGGAAACCGGGTACGTGCCGGATGCCTCGATCACCACGGTCGAGCACCCGCCCGACCGATCGTTCGTGCGCGCCAGCCGCAAGCTGATGTTTCGCTGGTACGGAAATTCCCTGCGCCAGAACAGCAGGGCCATGCGCCTGGGCTGGCGCCGTCTGGGTGGCTTCACGACCTACGTGCTGCTGGACCAGCGCATTTCCATGTGGACCAGTCTGCTGGGTTTGTCGGTGGCGGTGTGGGGCAGCGTGCTGCACGGCCCGGCCCTGCTCATGGCGTACGCCTTGTGGATCGGTGTTTCACGTTTGCTGCTGACGGCGTTGCTGCGCTTTTCCGGGCATCCGGTCGGGGCCGCATTTCCGCCCTTGCTCTACTACAACCAGATCGTCGGCTCACTGACCAAGATCAAGGTTTCGTTTCATCTGGATCAACAGTCCTGGACCCGCCAGGACAACCGCCTGGTACGCGATCTCGACCCGTGGCAGGCGCGTTTCAATCGCTGGTCGTCACCCGCTTTGACGGCGGCCAGCATGAGCGTTTTCGCCGCGCTGGTCGTGAGCCTGATCTGATTTGACTCATTGATTGAAGGACATCCGCATGTCACGACCCGACTCCCCGAATCTCGTTCACGAATCCGAAACGCAGCGCCAGCACGTTCGTATCCGGGTGCCGGGCACGATCGAAGTACAAAGCCAGCAGGGGGCCCGCCGGCATCGGCTGCACGACCTTTCGGCCGGCGGTCTGTCGTTCGAGGCGCCCGGCTCAGGGTTGCGTGCCGGCAATACCTTGAGTGCCCGTGTGCATCTGAACATCGAAGGCGTTGACGTGGCGGTACCCGTGCGTTTCGAGGTCAGGCATACGGATGCTGAGGACGGCCGCGTCGGCGCGCGCTTCGAGCAGCTGGGCGCGGCCCAGGCTGCCACGCTGCGGCGAGTGATCAGCGCCTATCTGAGCGGCGAGTTGCTGGATGCCGGCGAGATGATGCACACGCTGGCGCGCAACAATTTCACCTCGACGCGCCGCGCGCCGGCGCAGCCGCCGCGGCGCAGCGCACTTTCGCGGGCTCGGGCCCTGGTGCAGACCTCGCTGATGCTGGTGCTGGGTGTCGCGGCCCTGGTGTATGTCGGGCATCGCGTGCACGACAGAATGTTCGGGACCAACTCGCTGGCGGCACGCGTGAGCGGGCCGATGTACCACGTGGAGATGCCCCGCGACGGCGTGTTTCACAGTCTGGTGCCGGCCGACGGCGTGGTGCGCAAGGGCAGTCCTCTGGGCACCTTCGAGACCTCCATGTTCGGCCTGGTGCAGTCGCAGGCGCTGGAAGCGAATCTGTCGCGCAGCGAGATCGACGCGCTGCTGGGCAAGGACATCAAGGGCACGGTGACCAGCCCCTGCGATTGCCGGGTGGTGGCGCTGCGCGCAGCCGATGGCCAGTACGTCGGCAAGGGCAGGAGGTTGGCGGATCTGACGCCGATGGAGTTCGAGCCTTATGTGATTGCGCGCTTCGGTTATCGCGAGGCCGAGCGCCTGCAGTCGGGCTCCGAGGTCAAGATGCACATCAACGGCGAGGCGCTGCCCCGGATGGGCGAAGTGACCCAGTTGCGTCACGACGGAGACCTGGACTCGCTGGGCTCTGACGTGGTGGTGGTGGTTCAGCCCGAGTCGGCGCTGCCGATGGACCTGGTGAGCCGACCGGCCCGCGTCAGCGCGGTATCGGAGTCCTGGCTGTCGTCGGAATCGCTCACTGCGGCGCTTGGCATGCGGGCAGAGGCGCAGCAATGAGACCAGTACGGGTTACCGGCACGGTCGGCCTGTGCTGTCTGGCTCTGGTCTGCGGTCCGGCGCTGGCCCTGCCCGATCTGGAGCGCGGCCTGACGGCGCTGGAGCGAGGCGACGTGGAGCAGGCCAGGGCGGACCTCGCGCCGCTGGCCGAGCACGGCTATGTGAAAGCGCAGATCGGTCTGGCGCGGCTGTATGCCGCAGAGCCGTCCGCGCAGGCACGGCAGCACGCGGAAACCTGGCTGCGCCGCGCGGTGGAGCAGGATCCATCGGTGCGACTGGAACTGGCGCGGCTGTTGTTGGGCGACGCGCCGCGCACCGATCCGATGGAAGTGGACCGGCTGCTGACGGCCGTGGCAGGTGAGCGCGGCGAGGACGCGGTGTTGAGGTTGCGCGTGCGTCTCTATCGTGAGTATCCGCAGCGTTTCAAGACCGACGAGGCGGCCGAGTTCGCGGCGCAGGCCGCGGCCAGCGATCAGCCCGACCTGCGCGCCGAGGCACTGTCGTGGTATCGCGTTCATGCCGGCCAGGCGCAGTACTCCGAGGCATTGGCGCAACTGTGCCGGCGAGACCTGGACGTACAGCCTGAATGCCATGCCGATCTCGCGCGCCACGCCCGCCGGATCGGCGAT
>JAJFJX010000125.1 GCA_021773655.1 Panacagrimonas sp. | reverse complement strand
CATCCGCGCCTCGTGCACGCGCTTGGCCGTCGCCCGTTTCGTGGCAAAGTGCGACATGACGAGATCGTGGATGCGGTTCTCGGCCTCGACCTGCGCTTGCTCGTTGGCCTTGATCTGGTCCTGAAGCTGGCGCAATAGGTCCGCCTGCAATTCAATCAGGCGGGCCACTTCCTCTTCGCCGGTCTTGCGCTCCTCGATCAACAGGCCGATCACACGCAACTGGTCGTCCAGGTTGGCGATCTGCAACGCGTGGGTGCGCTGCGCGTCGGTGATCTCTTGATCGTACCGCGCCTCGACCTCGGCGCGGATTTCTTGCTGGCGCTCCTTGACGGCATCGAGCAATGCGCCGAGAGCCAAGTCTAGCTGTTCGCTGTTCTCGATCTGCTCGCGCGCGCCACCGATAAAGGCCGACCAGAACTCGTCGAGCGCCTGGCTACCTTCGAAGCCGAGCGTATTGAGTAGCCCCTGGAATTGATCGGTCACTTCGGTGATGAGCGGCGACAGGTCGATATCCTGGCCTGCCTGCGCGTCGCCCTTGGCCACCTTCTTGTCAAGGATCTTGCGCAGCTCCTGCACGCGCCGCTGCTGTGTCTCGATATCCTCCTGCGCCTTCTTGTCGACCGTGTCCAGCGCCTCCAATTCGGCGTCCCGTCGCGCTTCGATCTGCCGGATCTCTTCGGCGTGGGCGGCGTCGGCCATGTCGCGGCGCGCGTCGAGGTAGCGCCCGAACAGGGCCGCCGCCTCCTCGTACTTGCCCTCGTCGAGCAAGGTGCCGATCAGCGCCCGGAACTCGTCCATGGTCTCGGCCGGGATGCGCAGGCTCGCGAACAGCGCTGCATCGCCGCCGCCGAACGGGCCGTCCAGGATGGCCTGATAGGCGGAGTTGATCTCGGCCGCCTTGGCGACCACGGCTTGGCGCGCTCTCTCCAGGTTGCCGGATTGAACCTCCGCCGTCAGCGCAGCGCCGGCGTCTTCCATGGCCTGCACGGCAGTGGTACCGCCGAACGCGATACCGAGCGCGAGACCCGCCATGATCCAGAATCCGCGCTGGTGCATGACGCGGGAGGGCGAGCCGAACAGCCATGGTACATCGAAGGTGTCTAGCAGCTCCTGGGTCTTCTCGGACATCCACGAGCTGATCTTGGTCCAGACCTCTTTTAGACCGTTCCATAGACCTTGTAGAATGTCCCGCCCGCTCTGGGTGAAGAGCAACGTGAAGGGCGCGAAGATGCCGACGATGAGCGCCAGCTTCTTGCGCGTATCGCCGTCGATGCTATTCCACTTCTCGGACCATTCGCCCACGAACGCGGAGAACTTCGCCGCGACGTCTTGCCACACCTGCGCGATCCACGCCGGGACGCCCTTGAGCCAATCGACCACGGCCTTGGTCTTGCCCTGGATGCCGCCCCAGTCGCGCTTCCACGCCACGGCCAGGAGCGCTACGGCTGCGCCGATCCCCAGGATCACCCAACCGACCGGACCTAGGGCGAGCTTGAGCGCCGCGCCGAACTTGCCGGTCGCAATCGATGCGCCGAGCGCGCCCTTCTTGTAGAGCTCCCACGCGGCCTTCATGCCGGTGATTGCGGTCTTTGCGTCCTCGACGGTCTTGTTGATCTTCATCGCGGCCTTGAAGGCCAGGTAGACCCCTACGGCGGTCAGCACGATCTCCTTGTGGTCGACAAGGAATTGACCCGTCGCCACGACCGCCTCGCCAACCTCAACGAAACCGTCAACAATCGGCTGAAGATCGAAGCCCACGATCTCGGACAGGGCCGCGACGATACCGCCCTCCTCGAACGCCGCCTGCACTTCGAGGAGCCGGTCCTTCAGCTCGATGAGCTTGTCGCGGAAACCTGACACGTTCTCGGCGGCGGGAACGAGATCGTCCGACATGATGCCCGCCGCATCACCGACCGCGTGAACGGCGAGCGCGCCCTCTTGGAGCGACGGCCCGAAGACGGAGGAGAAGTCCGCCGCGAGATCGGTCACAAGTACGATCACGGGGTCGAGCTTATCGCGCAGCGATTCCATGGCCGACGTCACGGCCGGCAGCAGCGCGATTCCGACCTCGCGCAAGGCCCCGGATAGCTGGCTCATGAGGAGATCTTTCTGGCGCTCGAAGCCCTCATTGACCTTGGCGAGCGCGGCCTCTGTCGCACCCTGAGAGTCGGCCAACGCCGCCATCTTTGCGCGCGCGCCCTCGGCGTTATCGCCAGTCAGCGACAGGATCGCGCTACCGGCCTCCATCGATCCGAAGAGGGCGTTGGCGCTCGTCCCCGTCCTGTCGGCCTCCGCCGCCAACGCCTCCATCGTCCCCTGAAATCCGAGGGAGTCAACAGCGGCCGTACCCGACGCGAACCCGATAGCGGCCAGCGCTTCGGCCAGCGGCTTGGCGGGCTTCATCAACTCGCCCATCGCCGCCTTGACCTGCGTGCTGGCCTCGGCCGTTGTCTTGCCCTTGGTCGTAATCTGAGCCAGCGCTGCCGCCGCCTCGTCAAAAGGCACCTTCAGCGTTGCCGCGATGCCGGAGATATTGCCCATGCTTGAGGCAAGCTCGGGCATGGTCGTGACGCCCTGCGCGATGGTCGCAAACAGGGTATCGGTGACGTTGGTAGCGGTGCCCGCCGACTCGCCCCACGAGTTCATGACGACCGACATGACCGAGCCGACCGACGACAACTCAGCCGCTCCGCCTACTGCGGCCTTGCTGGCGGCCTCCATGAATTCAAGGGCATTCCCGGCAGGCACACCGGCCGAGACCGCGTTATAGAGCGTTGTGGCGGCATCGGTCGCGTCGATGCCCATCGTCGTTGCAAGCTTCGACACGTCCGCCTGAACCTCGCGGAAGGGTCTACCGAAGTCCGCGCCAAGCGTCTCGACCTGTTTCATCTGCGTTTGGAACTGAGCGGCCGAGTTCACCGCCGCGACGCCAAGACCGGTGATGGCCAAGCCGCCCGCGACCATGCCCGCCGCTACGATCTTGCCCGCCTTGCGGCCGATATCGCCCAGGCCGTTGAGGTGATCCTTCACCTTGTTGAAGCCCGCTGCGTCGGACGCCGCGCGTATGCGCAAGATAAGTTCTTTCTCAGTCACGCCGCACCGCCCCGAGACGCGACGAGAGACGGGCATCGTGGCCCGCCCGTCTCTCGTCGCATG
>JAJFJX010000124.1 GCA_021773655.1 Panacagrimonas sp. | reverse complement strand
GAAGGGCCAGGTGGATATGCCGATGGCCACCGTCGGCCGGGACTACCGGCAACCTCCCTTTCAACCACCGAATCCACCTGATTGGCTGCCTCTCTCTCGTGATAGCTCAGGCATCAAGATTCTGGCGATGCTCTGCTGCTTGCAAACAAGCAGAACACCGATCGCGACTTGCACACATGCAGACCCGGCAGAGGCGAATCCGAAGCTCGGGAAGAAACTCCCAGAAGACATGGAAATCGCGGAACCACCGGTGATGGCCGTGAGCAATGCTCGGACCAGTGACAGCAAACCTGATGTGGCGATGATGACCCCGGCCATCGCGAAACTGATCATGCCAAACTCGAAGGCATTCATGTTCAATTTCAAATGCGAGGTATCAGGGACCACTCGCTCTGCAACCGAAGCTCCGAAAGCGATGAGGAGAACGCCGCTGATCAAGCTCCCGGAAGTACTGACCAAGGCCTTGAAGAACAAACCCCCCGAATTCTGCGGCTGCATGTCCTGCATGAAGGTCGGCACCTGCGGAGGATCCAGGAGAATCCAAAGACTGGGTAATTGGGCAACATAGTTGGCAAGCATGATGATGCCGAATGCCTTGATCACGACTTCCGCTAGCAACTTGCCGTTCATTGAGTAGTCCTCATTGGTTCCTCTCCTGCTGCCAGACAGTCTCCTGCATCAGCCAGCAACAAGCCATGCAGCTGACGGTCGATGGCGAATCAATCACCAGTCCCCGGCTGTCTGATGCCCCGACTTCCTGACCAGAGCCGTTCGACTGACTGCCGCCCAAAGAAGAGCCAGAGGCCGACGAGGACGTCGATCACGCCGTTCCAGAAGATGCCTTCATAGCC
This sequence comes from Panacagrimonas sp., assembly GCA_021773655.1. GTDB lineage: Bacteria > Pseudomonadota > Gammaproteobacteria > Nevskiales > Nevskiaceae > Panacagrimonas. Next base: position 1,696 of record JAJFJX010000124.1, on the reverse strand, counting down.
GGGACTGGATAGGTAAGCCCAGAAGCTGAGACCCTGATTCGACTCGCCGATGCTGAATCCGAAGTACGTATTGAAGATCTCGGCGCTTCCGTGAACAACAAGCCAGATGCCCATGAGCACGAAGCTGAGCAGACGAATCTCAGTGGTGCTGACTACGAGGGCGAGCTCACCCCTCACCGGGATGATGAATCGAGAGATAGGGCCTGCTAGCACAATCAACCCGACTCCTAGCAACACCTGCCTAACTATTGGGATGATGGTGAATGGTCCACTCTCGAAGTCGTCGAAGGTGTAGAGGAAGATCAAGTCTGCGGGCATGGTCGTGAGGACCGTGGCCAAGACCACCGCACCCCAGATCTTGAATACGAGCTCGGCCAGATCTCTTCCGTTCATGGTGGACTCCTGGGCATGGGGCACTCACCACACAATCCTCACGGGCAACGGTGTATGGAGCTGTGGAAGCTGTATTCAGACCGAATCTCATCCAGGTGATAGATTCAGGTCCTCGCGGGCATGGGCGTGACCAATGTTTTCCTGTCACGTTCTCCAGCTCCACACCACTTGCATCCAGCATGCACTCGCGCACCGAATCAGAACGACTCCTCGCCGACCTGGCCTGGGTACAAGGCCTGGCCCGGAGCTTGCTCCAGGACGAACATCTCGCCGCGGATCTGAGCCAGAACGTGCTAGCCGCCGCCATAGAACGCCCCCCAGCCTTCACCAGGGATCAGGGCCGTCTGCGAGCGTGGCTGGGCGGCGTGACCAAGACCCTCGCCTCCCGCCAACAAAGCGAAGTACGCGAACGCCGCAGACGAGAAGCGACTGTCGCCAGGCCGGAGGCCAGTAACGCAGAGGAAGATACCGACGAACGTCTGCGCCTCCATCAGCAGCTCACCCAGGCGGTGATGGCTCTCGCCGAGCCCTACCGCTCCACAATTGTCCTGCGATTCTTTGACGATCTCCCTCCCCGCGAGATCGCAAAGCGCAAAGGCATCTCCCCCGCGACTGCACGCCAGCACCTATCTCGCGGACTGGCCCAAGTCCGCAAACGACTCGAAGGCGAATACCCGGATCGCCGCGCCCTTGGTACGGCGCTCGTTGGTCTGGCGAAACTCGAGCAGTCCGCGACTCCCTTGCTCGCGGGCAGCGCCATCACCTTGATCAGCATGAACAAACTCGCAGCGATCGGACTTCTAATAGCAGTCCTGGTTCTCGGATTCTGGGCCGCCTGGGCTCCCTTGCTGGGAGGTGATCTCAATCAAGCCGAGCAGCCGGCGGCGAGTCAGACCTCGATCCATAGCGACCAGGACTCGAAAGCTGCAGCGAATCCGGGACAAGCCAGGACCGCCCTGGCGGCGAGCCCTGCCGCGGCAACTCCCTTCCGCATCGCAGTCAGCGACCCGGCGGGCACTCCAGTCCGCGATGCCCGGGTCTGGAGCTTGGCCGAAGGCGGCAAGATGCAGACTGGGCGGACGAATAGAGAGGGACTGTTTGAGCTCAGTTCCATAGACAAGAAGGGCCATGTCCTCGTCAGCGCCAAGGGCTTCCCCCCCGTCGCCCGCGAGTTCGAGAGTATGACCGGCAGGCAGGACATCGCCTTGCATGGCGGGAGCGAATTGCAGGGCTGCATTCGCGTGGATGGCCAGCTTCCCCGCGAACTCATGTGGCTGGAGATCGAGTTTGTCGGAGCTGTCGA
>JAJFJX010000123.1 GCA_021773655.1 Panacagrimonas sp. | reverse complement strand
TTCGTGGGCAGCATCCTTATGTGGTGTCGGGAGATGGTCGCCTTGTCGGTGTGGTGTCTTTGCGAGGCCTTCTGACGTCGCGCCGCGCCGAGATGCTTGCCAACATCATGAGCCCGGTCACATCGGTACTGCCGGATGTTCCAATTGCTGAGTTGCGAGACATATTTGAGGACAATCCGTTCTTAGGTATCCCAGTTGCAAATGACAACGGCGTACCAATCGGCGTTGTGTCACGCGAAGCTGTGTCTGAAGCCGAGCTGGAGCGTGCGGAATCTGAAGTTCAAAAGCTGCAGGGTATCGTCAACGAGGAGCTTCGCTCGATGCCAACCGTGCTTCGTGCGCGTCGGAGGCTGTCTTGGCTGACAATCAATATTGGCCTGAACATCATCGCAGCCAGCGTGATTGCACTTTACGAAGATACGTTGGCCGCTGTTATTGCGCTGGCTGTATTTCTTCCCATCGTTTCAGACATGAGCGGCTGTTCTGGTAACCAGGCTGTTGCTGTAAGTCTGCGTGAGTTGTCGCTAGGTGTTACGCGGCCGAATGAGATCTGGCGCGTTTGGCGCAAAGAGATTGGTGTTGGCCTAATCAATGGTCTTGCACTGGGGTTTTTGATTGCTCTCGCGGCGTGGCTTTGGAGGGGTAATCCCTACATCGGCCTCGTTGTTGGCACTGCGTTGGCCCTTAACACCATGCTTGCAGTTTCAGTCGGGGGCGTGGTGCCGCTTGTACTGAAGCAGTTCGATGTTGATCCCGCAATTGCCGCTGGTCCCATGCTGACAACGATCACGGATATGTGCGGTTTCTTCCTCGTGCTTAGCCTAGCAACGCTGATGATGCCACTGCTGATCTAAGTACATATTGGCGCTCATGCATGCTCGATGGATGATGACATCGCGCGCAAGCCTTCGAGAATTGGCTCAAAATTATCTTCGTTGCGCTCTTCCGGGTAGGCGGCGTAGACTGGATAAACAAACCGTCGCGCCCGTTTAACTATTGAGAACTTATTCTTCTTCAGCAACGGCTGGGCGATACGTAGCGGCACGTAGCCGGAAGACTTCGTTTTGAACAAGTAGTTAATTCCAACAGCGCCCAGGTCTAGTTGCAGGCTTGTCTTCGAAAGTTCCGGATAAGTGGCGGCGTGGTCGGCGACAAACTCCGGACCCCAGTTTAAGAAGACGTAAGACGGAACCGGCCACTCGGGGGACTTCGTGCCGGGCGTCACTAGAACCAGTTCGTCGTCCATAAGGTGTTCGATTTCTATGCCCGGGCGTGCATTGGCTCGATAGACGACGGCGAGATCAACTGTTCCCTCGATAAGGCGATCCATCAAAAGCTGGGATGTTGCGTAGGTCGCAGTCACAGCAAGGTCAGGCTGGCCTGCGCGTAGTGTCGCGATCCACGGCAGCAGGTAACCTTCCCACAGACTGATCTGGCCACCGATCGCCAAGTGGTCCGTGTGGTTGTCGGCCAAAGAGACTTCCAACTGTGCATGGTTCCAGACACGCAACATCGCGGTTGCGTGCCGCTGAAACTGTTCGCCTGCGGCTGTCATTTGTGCGCCAGCCTTTGAGCGCTCAAACAGTTTTCGCCCAAGCGCATCCTCAAGAGCTTTGACGCGCATGCTGATCGCGGATTGCGTCACAAACAGCCGTTCAGCGGCGTCTTTGAAACTGCCTGTCTCAGCTATGGCAAGAAATGTCTTTGCGAGGTTGACATCCATGTTCGGACCGGCCTGTTCAGTTCATAATTATTGATGTTAAAATCAAATATTATTCGTTTGTCAAATAGACGGATCGAGATCAAATTCCATGTCGGGTCGCTGCCATGGAGATCCCAAACGAAGGAAACGCCCGACGGCTCGTTAGAAGCTCGCGGAATTTCAGGACAATGAAGATGAAGCCAAAAAAATCGAAACCTGCTGCGCAGACCGAGGTTAAAAAGCCAGAAAAAAACAAAAAAATTGCTGCTCGTAAAACCAAAAAAATCAGCAAGTAAAACGTGAGGGTACACTTCCATGTTGATGAAAGAAAAAACAGTTTGGATTGTTGGCACATTTGCACTTTCGGCTGCCGCCATCGTCATGGCGGTGTCAACGGTCGCCAAAGCAGACGTGCCTGCTACGATCAAGAACTTGGACCAGAAGACATATCGTTTGATGGTCGAAGAAGGTGACAACAAGCGAGAAATTATCGTCGCTCCAAGTCAGGAAGTTCCTGATCTCTGCGGTTCAACATGCCTTCTCACGGTCGGCGACGACCCTGACGCTTATGAAGTTGTAGCAAACGATAGGGTCACGATCGAGGAAGGGCTATTAATTTATCAGAGCGATGATACAGAGACGCAAACATCCGATGAGAATGACACGTCGGCAGACCCTGAACCAGCCCCGGAAGGCGATGGCGAAGCTCAACCAGAATAGAATTCAAGGGTAAGGCTCACGCCCCTTGACGCGGCTAGCGCTACCACTGGAACAAGGTCCTCCAGTGCGGCGCTAGCTGTTCTTGATTGAACTTCCTCTGCCTATCGAGATTAATGACAGCCATCATTGTGTCGGCGAGAATAGAAGAGTCTGCTATTGGCGCAGTTCGACGCTTGCCCACACGCCTTGAAGTTTTCTCTGCTGGACGTGGAGCGGTTGCGTTACCTTCGAGATCGACTTAACAGCTCGTGCCCCAAAGCTGGACAAGGCGAAGTTTGTTTGTCGGTGCTCGGGCATGTGGCGAATCAATCAGCTCGTGGACGACAAGACCGGTATTTTAGTCGTTTATTACTGGACTATCGTAAAACGCCACATACAGCTTGCTTAATTCCGGATATTTTTCTGGCTGTTCACTTGCCAAATTCAGAAAATATTCTTCGTGGTGTCCAACTTGTTCAGATTCATTGCCCGCATACCTTTCAAAGGCCATTTTGAAAGTCTCGTTGTTACTGCCAATGGCACCAGTTTCTAACATAATTTCAGTAAAATAGCGAAGCTGACCTTAGGTTTCACACCAATTTTTCCAGCCTTGCAGTGTCCCAAAACACTACCCGAAAGTACATTCCCGTAGAACGGATATCGCAGCAAATGTACAAAAAAATAAATGTGAATACGAGAATTACTGAGAGATTTCGAGACGCAGTATATTCAACGGCATCCGACAGTGGTTTAAGTGACCCAATGGTAGCTATAGTATCAGTAATCGTTGATGGTAATGATGGTGGAAAGCTGGTGCTGGGTTGTTACGACAGAAACGAGCCGCCCTTACCTGAAGGTGATATATGCTTACTCCAATGTGGCGACATAGATTTGTTTGTGAACCAGGCTGATGTCATAGAATTGCTTCGGGACAGTCTTCTGGACTTCAATCAAGGAAACATTAAAGTTATTTGGCATTGAATTGAAAAAGTATGAAGGCGTATTTGTCTGCTTATTTGGGTTTATTCAAAGATTGTCAATGCCCCTAAATTGGCAGTCTGAGCCTACACTTACAACGCGCGCCAGCAATTGGTCAGCCGTGTTGTCACCAACATGGGGGCTGACAACGGCACGTCGCACTACATCCACGACATCTTCGGCAATGTGATTGTTGAAGCAAACGGGTCGGGCACAACGCAGCGCGAATACATCCTCATTCCGGGTGTTGGTTATGCTGGTGTGTCGTTGCCATTGGCGAATGTCGAGGGTTCAACCCTCTACTACGTCCACACCGATCATCTGTCGCGCCCAATAAAAATGACCGACACGTCGAAGGCGTCTGTCTGGACCACTGTTTACGGCCCGTTCGGTCAACCGCATTCCATCACGGGTTCGGCATCCAACAACCAACGCTTCCCCGGTCAATGGCACCAACTCGAAGCCGGCCTCGCCTACAACTGGCACCGCCACTACGACCCAAGCCTCGGCCGCTACACCCAGCCCGATCCGCTAGGGTTTGTCGATGGCCCGAGTGTGTATGCCTATGCGCTCAGCAATCCTCATAGATATGTGGATCCGGATGGGCGCAACATTATCGGGGGCGTTATTGCATTTGGCAAATATTGCCTTAAATTACTTCTTAGGAAACCATCACTGAGCCGTTCTCAGGAAAAAGCCATTCGAACTCTGAAAAAGCGTATAAAAGAGCATGAGAAGAAACTTGAAGACTTCAGGAAAAGGCCTGAGGATTTTGATAACAAGGATTTCCAAAAAAATGCTCCGACGGAAGAAATTCGTGATAGAATCATTGAACGCCGCAAAGAACATTTGAGAAAAGAAATGGAAACCTTTAAAAAGAATATCGACGACATAACCGGTGGCGATTGAATGAAAAAATCAAATATGAAGATTAAAACCATTCGATTAGCGACGGATAGGATATTGTCTCATCTTGAGAATTCGGGTGTCTCTGAAGTGGAGTTAGAGAAAGATCTATATTGGCATTTAGACAGTAACGAGATTTATGAGCCAACTTGCGAGCCCAAGACATTTACGCTCGGTCAGTTGAGTGATGATTTAGAGAACATTGAAGAGATAAGTTCCGGGAAAAAGGATGCATTAGGTTTTGACTTAGTCTGGCTTTCTGCGTTGCTACGTTATGTTGGCGAAAAACATCAAATTTAGTTGTAAAGCTCGATCCTGATTTCCGATGTCACCTAGGCGTCTGTGTGGACCGTCATCTATGGCCCGTTTGGTCAGCCGTATTCGATCACGGGTACGGCATCCAACAACCAACGCCTCCCCGGCCAGTGGCACCAGCTCGAAGCCGGCCTGGCCTACAACTGGCACCGCCACTACGACCCAAGCCTCGGCCGCTACACACAGCCCGACCCCCTCAGCTTCTTCGATGGCCCGAGTGTCTATGCTTATGCGCGCAGTAATCCGCAGCGGTTCGTGGATCCGGATGGGAGGCTCGCCGATACGGTCGGAGAGATTATGCTTGTTACCGGCGCCGTCGTAGCGATGGCGGCGATGTGTTACAATGCTGCAAAGAAATTTTTCAGTAGCTCCCCACCACAGTCAAAACCGCAAAACGATAACTGTCCGCCCGGAATGTGTTGCTTGATTGGTGAGGAGAAAGCTGTGTCGCCAAATCAGGGCAAACAATGTGCATATCGTTGTGGAAATGATAATGATAGCCGGGTAGTAACAATAAGCTAAGCGTCACGAAATTTTTCCTGTCGACCCCAAATCATTGATGAGTTTAATGGCGGTCTATTAGGTCGGTAGCTAATTCGCGCATATTTGGAGATACGCTTAAAAATATGATTTCCGGAACAAGCGATAGAGGACTACGCATTGTATTCGATGAGAAGTTTGCATCGCTTGCTGAAAAGTTTGCGGAAGTGAGCAGAATTAATGCTGCAAGCAAAAATCTAAGCTTTTGCATTTATTCAGGATTGAATGAAGTGTCGAAATTGAAAATGGGTTTAGGACTCTGCCACAATGATCATGCTGATACATTAGATAAAATAAAAATCTCTGGGCATCAGTATTGTTTAGACTTTTCCTATTTGGATATACCAGCGGGTGCCACAATATATTTGGAATGGTTGGATGGTCACGGAATTATCCATCGGTATGATTGAATTTTGCAGGGGCAGCCACCGGCGGCGCCATCACCTAACAGTCACAGCCGATCTTCGATGCTGCCGGGCGCATGTTAACGCGCAGCTATCCATCGGACGCCAGCCAAAACGTCACCTACACCTATGACCAAACGACCGGTGGCAACTTCGGCGTTAGTCGGTTGACCGCAACAACACACTCCGGCGGGTCGACCGCCATCACTTATGACGCGCGCGGCAACATCGCGTCCGAGACCCGCACCATCTCCGGTCAAAGCTATACCGTCAGCTACGACTACGATGCTGCTGACCAGATCACGCATATCACCTATCCATCAGGTCGCGAGGTTCTCTACACGCGCGATTCTGAGGCCCGAATTGTTGCCGTCGGTACGCGTGCGAATGGCACGTTGCCCTATATGGATCTGGCGACCAACATCAACTACCAGCCGCTGTCGCGCCTCGTGCAGGCGATGGACTTTGGCAATGGTCTGAACACCTTCAACACCTATACCAACGACTACGAACTTGATGTTCTCGGCCTCTACGACGGCCAGACCGACGTCATCAACCGCGCGCACACGCGTACAGACAACACAAACCTCACCAACATCTTCGACAACGTGACGTCGGCGAACAACCAGACGTTCTGGTACACGGGCACCCATTGCCTGCAAAACGCCGACGGCCCGTGGGGATCGAAAACCTTCTACTACGACGGCGTTGGCAACCTGTCCTTCCCCCTTAAAACTAAGCCAGTAATTTTGTAAAAACTCTACCAAGCTTGGGAGGATGGTTAGCCGGCTTGGAAGCGATATTCTTTTGAATGATGTCTATGAGGTTAGTAACACTGAGAATTCGCCGGTGCTCAAAATTTTGGCCATCGATTGTCACTTTGGAGTACACCCTGTCGATACACTCTGAAGCACTGAATTTTGCGTCATATTAGGGTTGTTTTCTAGCTATTGTGACATAATATGTAACATGCAGACTTAAATGTTACGTGAGGTCACGATGGGACGACGAATTGGCTATGCGCGTGTCAGCACCGAGGACCAAGATCTCGCCATCCAAAAAATCGTGCTCGGTAAAGATGGCTGCGCAATTGTTTTCGAAGAAAAACGAAGCGGCACAAAGCGCGCCGGGAGAGAACAGCTTGATCTTGCTCTGAAGGTTTTGACGAAAGGTGACACTCTTGTTGTCACGCGTCTTGATCGACTCGGGAGGTCATTGCGCGATCTTGCGAACATCGCCTATGAGATCGAAACGATTGGCGCTCACCTTCGCGTAATCGAACAAAGCGTAGATACCGCGACGTCAGCGGGGCGTGCATTCTTTGGGATGCTAGCCGTCTTTGCGCAATTCGAAACCGACGTTCGTCGGGAGCGCCAGACAGAGGGGATAGCCAAGGCGAAAGCTAAGGGCGTCTACACGGGTGCTAAGCCACGTATCGACCGGCAGAAAGTGCAAGACCTTCTCGCGGCTGGAAATGGGCCAAGTGTTGTTGCTCGAAAATTGGGGGTTTCGCGGATGTCCATCTACCGGATCATGGCGGAAACTTCCGATGCCTAGCATTTCATTTTAGACATCCATGTCTATCGCAGCCATTTCCAACACCCTGCGGCCCATGCATTCTGCAACTCAGTGTCTCGTTGCTGGAGTCGATGGTAAGTGCGCCAATGCATACCCTTCGGCTTTTCTGGGAATGAATCATCGAGTGAACCTGATTGGCCCAGTCGGCTGCGAAGCTTATGTGCCTGTGTCGCCGCACGGTTAAAATTTCGTTCGTATTGAGATTCGTATTTCAGTCCATGACACCGCCGGCAACGAAAATAGGATCCGCCGTAGATTTTTCTGCAACGGTGACGGCAAGACGGACAAATGAACCAATGGCGTTGTCCGCCGAAATTCGTTTTTGTTGTTGTGATTGGTAGCGTTTCGGCGACGTCTTTCCAGTTGCCGCCATATGACCGCGTTCGATAGATCAGCCGTAGATTAGTGTCTTCGAGACTGTAGCTGACTGATGCAAATACGGCGTCGTTCCGTGACCAAGTAAGCCGCCCTTCGCGGCCACTGCTACGCGAGTTCTGCCTCCGGAGCCATGCCAAATCTATTGAGCGATAGTCTTCGCATTTGTCGGTAGCAAATGATTGCGTGCGCCCAGATCCTCGTCCGCCCATTTTGTGCTCCAGCTATTTTTTCGAAATCATATGGCAATTCATGCAAATGCCTTGTCTATCTACTCATTGTTTCATCAAATTGCGAAACGAACCCATTTGTACGAATTTAGTCAGTTTGAGTTAGCTGGTTCCGGTGGTGTTTGCGTGGTGATGATGTCGATTGTCTTTAGCCGCCATTCCTGAGCCTCGCGCAGGGCTTTCAGTGACTTGTAGAGCTGGTTGTCGAGAGTGGTCTGATATCGAGCCAGCAAGTCGAGTTCGCGCTGTGGCAAAACCAGTTTCCGTGCCTCGATCTGCCTGGACAACTCGATAAGTTTTGGCTGCCGTTCTGCTGCTTCAATTTCGGTTTGGCACCATTGCATCAATGCTGCGACATAGCTGGAGAGACCGCCATCACGGTCATCTAGGTATGAATCCAGGTCGGAATTGTCCTCCTTAGCATCTGTTTTCAGTTGGGCAAAAGTGAGCGGTGCGTGTTGCTCAATCGAATCCGCAACAATTTCATCGAGAGCCTCGATTTCTCCAATCACGTCTCTGCACCACTTCTCCTGATCATTGTCGTATGGCTTCAGATGCTCTTCGGTGATTGCGTTCGAAGAGTAAGTGCGACCAAGCTCGTCTGATAAGGATTGCGCAATTTTCTCAGGCGAACGATTAAGACGGAGAGTTGCGCTTTCCGCCGCTACAAGTCGGCGTTGACGCCACATGTTTATTGCAATGCGTTCGACAAGTGCGAGTTCAGCGAGGCCGATAGGATGAAGCGATCTCTGCAACTCGAGTTGAAGATTGTCGAAGTCATCTGCGATTTCATGTTCGAGCAATAAGCTGTTGCTGAAGATCCCGTGCCGGCTGGCATTCTGACTTGAGACAGCCTTGCCGCCTACGGTACGCGGTCCGGTGCTTTTCAACGCATTGGCCTGGTTGGCCATCACCTGCCTGTCCGACATGCTATTCCCCACATTGAGAAAATCCATCTGGTGTAGTTTAGCAAATGCGAAGAATGGGTCAGCTGTGCGCAGGTGAACGGGTTAGGGGGGTCGTCTTTAGCAGTAATGTGTCTTGTTCGTCGCCAGATGAGATGTGGCCGAGTCGGGCGAGGGCGAGGATTGTGAGCGCGACGCGCTTTTGTATCTTGCCGCCTTGTTTGAAGTGGCCGCGATATCGATGATCGTTAGTGGAGTTTTTGACGAGGCAAGGATGCGCATGTCGGCGGTTGTCTCTGCCAGTTCGTCGCCAGTCGGATAGGACGGTTTCATTTCTTATAGATCGTCTTCGAGGTCGAGACCTGTTTGTTGTTCGTCACGTCGTGACTGTCGATGTCAGCAATTATACAAAAGCGGACATCGAGAAGAGTGGTGGTCCCTTGTCGGCAATGTCCGCTTCTGGTGAAAGCTGACGTTAGTCCGGCAAGCGGTAGTGACGCAGCGGGGTTATGAGGGGATGAAATCGCCGTCGTTGAATGATGTCGGTTGTCGAACTGTAAAGCGGAAGAGCTCAAGTCCATCGCCATCATCGAAATGTTGAAACTAAGCCGGGTTCAAGTGCCGGCACCAGTTGCGGCGACTTCGATTGTAAAGAGCTTGTCGATCTCGGGCGAGGAGGAAGCATGTGCGCTTGGCAGCCGCACACCCGGTATCGCGCACACATCCAACAATTCCGTAACCGCTGTTTGAAAGCGGATCCATTCCACCACATCGCCAGTTGTAAGATTGATAATTTGCACCCCGCACCACGGCTCGCCGTCGCGGGTCTTTAGTTCGTCGTCGAGCTGGAGGCCGGAAAAAGTTCCGTTTCGTGGCAGTGAAAGCCCGACAATTGCGTGGTTATTGTGAAACGCGAGACCACGCACAAATCCCGGCAGGAACGTGTGAGGTTGAAAGGCACCGGTTTGGAAATTGACTGTTCCCAAATACCCAGTGCCCGAATTTAAAACCCAAAGCTTGCCATCGTGCCAACGCGGCGAATGCGGCATGGAAAGTTTTTCGGTAATGACTTCGTTTGACGCCACATCGATGACGCAGCCACCAGTTTCACGCCGTTCGCGCCAACCACCAACGATGTCCGCGTGGCTTGTCGCCGTGACGTACGCAGGCTTGCCGTCCTTCATGGCAATGCCGTTCAAATGGCACCTGTCTTCTGCTGCAAGCTTAGATATGAACGGCGGCACCCAATAGGGTTTAAACGAATGGACGTTGCTCAAGGTAGCAAGACAAGAATAAAGCGTGTTGGCGAAAATAATGACACCATCGTTGCGCACGACAATATCGTGAATATCGAGATCGCCCGTGGTGTGGGCGACGCGTGGCACATAGTGTTTATCAGCTTCGCCCATGCGCTGGTCTGGGCCCAACACGTTCTCAAAACGGATCAGTTGGTTTTCTGTCGCCAGCAGAATGCGCTGCGGGTCCGCCCAAAGCCCCATGGCGCGGCCAACGCCGACTTCGTGAAAATTGACGCCGTTCTTTGCGTTGACACCGACAAGATAAAGCTGACCGGTCTGGTAAGACGACAAAGCCAAACTCACCTGATTGGCGACAAGCCAGCCTGTTAGACCACGTGAACAGGAGATGCTCGCGGGCGTTAGCGGGCCGGGGCCATCTTTCGTCGCGGCGCTGTCAGATGTGGCGTTGTTAGGCTAACTTTCGTTGTCTCCAGCGTTTGTCACAATAGACCTCTGTGGTGTGATCGCGCGCATCATTCGGTGTGTAACGGGCACACGAAACAACCCCAAGCGGTGGGCGTCTTGACCGTTTTGCAAATTTCACATGCGTTCTGTGACAGGAGGAATATAGGAATTTTGCAGATGAGCAACTGGCGGATTCAACCACACTGTTTGTTCAACTAGCGCGCCAAAGTTTTGGCGTGGGTTGCCACCGAAAACCAATACTTCGCAATTTCATTTGGACCATTGTGTATGGCACAATTGAACGGCGCTTACTGAGCATCAGTCAAGGTTTCTTTTCTGCAACACCGGTTACATTATATGTTGCACACACATGTTTATGGCTTGCTGTCCATCGATTATGTCTGAAAGTAGTTAGATGTGCACAACGCGTGGATATGTTGTGCACTCTGTGCGCGGAGTTTGCGTGTCGGGGAATCTAAAGACTGTATTCTTGCTTAGGTGCCTACATTTACTTTCTGCATTTCGAGCAGTTTAAATGTACAAAACCTCAGCCTGAACGACAAATCTATAAACTATTGTAAATTCAATATATTAGTTAGTGTAATTCAGTATCTTAGTATGCGTATGGGGTTGGAAATATGTTGAGTAATCGTAAGACGCGGCGCCGCGCAGAAGCGCTAGCGCGTAAAGCCGGAAATATAAAGTCAACCGAAAAACCAGTATATTACTCAGCAAACATTCGCCCGCATCTACGCGCGGCTTTGCTTAGCACTGCCGCCGCCGGCGCGATGGTGTTGGCACAACCCCAATCAGCCCACGCGGGGCCGGATGCGTGTGTGACCGTCGGCACCGTCGCGACGTGTCAGGGTGATCAGTCCGATGGCATTACCAGCCAGGGTGGAGGGGCGGATTTCGATGAAGACAACGTCTCGACGCTTAATGTCAACAATTTGACGCAAGACATCACGCCAGGCGCGGGTGTCGACGGGATCCAATTTATCAGCGGTAACGATGCCACCGATGACGTTATTATTATTAGTGATACCGGCCCGTTTTCAATTACGACAACCGGTGTACAATCCGAAGGAATTTTCGCCAGAAATGCCAATGGCCCTGGCAATGTCAGTGTTACATCGACCGGAAACATCAACACCAATGGTAACGGTAGTGAAGGCATATTTGCGCGTGACACCGGTGTTGGAAATGTCACGATTACGTCGATCGGAGATATCACCACTTTAGGCACGAACTCTGATGGCATTGAGGCGCTGGACGAAAACGCCGGCAGCGTAACGATTGCGTCAACCGGTAATATCTCAACTGACGCCGATGACTCAGACGGCATTCGTGCGCGGGACTTCGGCAATGGTGATGTCTCTGTTACCTCAATCGGCAATATCACGACGCAAGGAAATAACTCAGTAGGAATTTACGCCTACGACGACAACGATAATGGTAATGTCGACGTCACATCGACCGGCAACATTTTGACAACAGGCACAAATGCTGCGGCGATTTTCGCCATCGACAACGGCAACGGCGATGTCAATGTCTCATCGACCGGCAACATTGTGACGACAGGAATTAACGCTGTAGGAATCTATGCTCGAGATATAGATAATGGCAATATCGAGGTCACATCGACAGGCAACATTACGACGACAGGAAATTCCGCTTTCGGAATCTTTGCTGAGGATGAGGGCAACGGCAATATCGATATCACATCGACCGGCAACATTATGACGACAGGAGATAACGCTTTCGGAATCTTTGCTGATGATGACGACAACGGCAATATCGATATCACATCGACCGGCAACATTATGACGACAGGAGATAACGCTTTCGGAATCTTTGCTGTGGATGTCGGCAACGGCCATATCGATGTCACATCGACCGGCAACATTATGACGACAGGAAATACCGCTGTCGGAATCTTAGCTCGAGATTTCGATAATGGCAATATCGAGGTCACATCGACAGGCAACATCTCGACAACAGGCATTTTCGCTCACGGCATTCTTGCGTTGGACTATGACAATGGCAACGTCGTTGTCGCTTCGACTGGCGATATAACGACGACTGGAGGTAGCGCTAGCGGTATTTTCGCCGTCGACAATGGTAATGGCAATGTCACCGTTACGTCGACCGGCAACATTTCAGCAAACGGTGACTACACTGCAGGGATTTATGCAAGGGACGACGATAATGACGTGGTTACCGTTACTTCGACGGGGGACATCACGGCATCCGGAACAAATACTGCTGGTATCCTTGCCTTTACCGATAATGCAGGCATGACAACAGTGAATGTTGCAGGTGGTACTGTGCAAGGTGGCAATGGTGCGAGTGCAGGTGTGTCATTTAGTCCGGGTGGAGCGATCGGCGCAGGCGCAACCAATACATTGAACATCGCAGCAGATGCGACAGTGACTGCACTGTCTGGAATTGCAATTGCTGGAAATCTCGGTGACGACACTGTAAATAACGCGGGTACTGTCACCGGAAATGTATTTCTGGACGTAGGTAATAATGCGTTCAATAACCTGGCGAGTAGTGTGTTTAACCCTGGCGATACTGTCGATCTCGGTGGCGGCAACTTAACCAACGCTGGTACACTCTCTCCCGGTGGCACGGGCGCAGTGCAAACGACTGCTCTAGCCGGTAACATCATACAAACGGCCACTGGTACGTTCGCCGTTGATCTTAACCAAGGTGGTCCGGCATCTGACCTTGTGAATGCGTCGGGCACAGCCAATGTTGCTGGCACCGTAGCCGTCAATATCGTCAGCGCGACGGCATTGACGCAGAATACCACGATCCTAACGGCGGCAGGTGGGACTACAAATTCTGGCCTTACGCTCGGTGCAATTACTAGCCCAGCATTTACCGCACAACTTCTATTCCCGAATGCAACCGACGTAGTGCTGTCGACAACCATAGACTTCACGCCAGCCGCTGTTGGTCTTAACCCGAACCAAACAAATATTGGTAACAACCTCAACTCCGTTGTCGGAGCTGGTACAGGCGGCGTTTCGCCGGTGGTTCTTGCGCTGCTCAACGGCGTGTCAACTGCTGCGGACTTCACCAACGCACTTGACCAACTCTCACCCGAAGCCTTCCTCAATTCCGAAACGGCAACACTGTTTGCAGGTGAAGAATTCACCAACAATCTATTTAGCTGCAAAGTACCAGGTTCAGGTGGAGCGTTTATTCGCGAAGGTCAATGTGTTTGGGTGCGTCCTGAAGGCCGGTTCTTTGAGCGCGATACAACGACGAATAACATCGGCTATGATGAAGACATCGGTGGTGTCTCTGCAGGCGCACAAATTGCGTTAGCGCCGGGCTGGTCTGCAGGCTTTGGCCTTGGCTATGAATACTCCAACCTTGAGACCGACACCGGCGTTGAAAGTGATAGCCGGCGTTACAGCATCGGTGGTGCCCTGAAGTATCAAACTGGCAACTTGCTGCTTGCTGGCGCAATCTCGGGCGGTAACGCAGACTTTGATACGACGCGGCGCATTACGTTCGGTGGTCTGGGCCTGACACCAGAATCAAGTCATGACGTATCTTATTTCGCAGGCCAACTGCGTGCGGCTTATCTCTTTAGCCAAGGCAACTGGTACGCCAAGCCATTGGTTGATTTAAACCTGACGAATGTTGACCGTGATGGCGTTACCGAAGCGGGTGGTGGCGCGGCAAACCTCGTCGTGGGTGGTAGTGAAGAAACCTACTTCAGTGTGACGCCAGCGATTGAGATTGGTGCGGAATTCCAAACATCCGATGCCAACGTTGTAATCCAGCCTTACTTAAAAGCTGGAGTGACATTCTACGAAGATGACAGCAACGCGTTGACGGCAAGCTTTGCGGGAGCACCGGCTGGTGTTGGAGGATTTGCGATCTCATCTGAGTTCGACGATACCTTCGCAGACATTGAAGCGGGCCTGACATTGCTACACGACAACAATACGTCATTGTCGTTTGGCTACGAAGGTCGCATATCAGATAACAGCGATCAGCATGGTTTCTATGGCAAAGGCACCGCGAAGTTTTAAGCCAACACGAATGTCCCTAGAATTCCTAACGTCCGGTTTGCTTTTGCAGATCGGGCGTTTTCTTGCCACGAGTTGATGGACGGCTTTGGGTCAAAAATTACCGTCAACCTAATTGGGAGATAGTCTGCTCTTGGGAAAAGCGGACATTAATACTTCGGCCCACGCTCTATGGCTGATGTCCGCTTCCTCTGCTTTGCAGAAGTAGACCTCCTGTTTTTCACCGCCTCTTCTCGCCATCAACGAGTCAACAGAGATTAGTTCCGGCTGACTAGTGGGTCGCCTTCAAGTCAGGCTCGGAGCGCGCCATCGGCTGACTGACTACGCCAGCACTGTGTCAACAAACTCGTCTCCGAGTGCGCTGCCACTGGCAACCGGCCATATCCATTCAAAACATCCAGGTGGTGGCGAACCGTAGTCTTTCGATTTTTCCCAACCCGATGACATTATAATTGCACCGTATGACAGACGACTTCACTCGGGCGATGCAAAGATATATTGAGCTCGCTCTGTGTCACGTGCATCGCGGATTTGGCTGTCACGCCGTGTAACTCAACGTATTCTTGAGTGTTGTTGTTAATAATGTTGTGGGCTTCAATCAGACCATCGTAGTCGCGATGGTTCAATTCGACTTCCATGAGACTCCAGCCGTCATGGCAAGTTCTGACATCACGCTTGATATGCGCGATAACTGATTCAAAATGTTCCGGTGACCGGCAATGATGCCGCCGTCCTTGTCGATCAGGACGGGGTTGTTGAAGCCAAAGGTGCGGATACTGGCTGCAAGCACCGGTAACACTTTGACTTTACGGCGTGTCCGTCGTCACATAATTTGAAACAGATGAGGTGGGAGACCATTAACGCGTCTCCTTGTGGGATATGCAGCATCAACGTCGGGTGAGCCTTGCCTGAGCAAGCACGAGAAGTCGGTGGTTCTAAGCTTGTACGCAATACAAAGAGGGGTATTTAACGTGATCATCCTCCAGTATTTAACGGTTCACCAAGAACCATCGAGCGGAAACTGACAAAGCAGAAAGTCTAGTTGCGGATGCCGCAGTTGAAGCCGAGACCCTAATCTCCCAAGTCCAAACCGTGAGAGATTGATATGTTCAGATTTGCGATCAAGTTCGCGGCGGGCGTTGCCGCCCTAGTTACAATGTCTGTTGCAAGCTCCCAAGCCTACGAGCCGTTGGTGAAAAAGCAGGTCTTTGATATTCCAAGCTTCCAGACTTTTGGTGGCAAGGAGATCAAGAATGTCAAAGTCGGGTGGGAGGCCTACGGTCGGCTCAATAAGAGCAAGAGCAATGTGATTCTCATCTGCCACTATTTCTCAGGCAATAGTCATGCCGCCGGCAAATACTCCGCGAACGATGAGGCGCCTGGATATTGGGACAAGATCATCGGATCGGGTAAGCCGATTGATACGGACAAGTACTACGTCATATCGGTCGACACGTTGGTGAACCTCGGAGTTGGGAATCCAAACGTTAAGACAACGGGGCCAGCGAGCATAAACCCTGCCACAGGCAAACCCTACGGCATGTCCTTTCCAATCGTGACAATTCGCGACTTCGTCAATGTTCAAAAGGTCCTGTTAGACAGTCTCGGGATCAAGAAGCTGCATGCAGTGACGGGCGCATCAATGGGGGCTTTGCAGACCTACGAATGGGCATCAGCTTATCCTGATCGCGTTAATCGCATCATTCCAGTCATTGGTGCAGGTTGGGCCACAGGAGATCTCATTGCATGGCTAAACATTTGGGCGGCTCCAATTAAGCTCGACCCAAACTGGAATGGAGGCAATTACTATGACGGACAACGGCCACTGAAAGGGCTTGCGACCGCCTTGAAAATTGTCACTCTTCATGCCCAGAACCCCGAATGGTCGAACGGAGTTTTCGGTCGTACGTGGGCCAAAAATGGCGCAGATCCTGCCAAGAGCTTCGACAATCTTTTCAAGATCGAAGCAACCTTGGATGCGATTGCCTCTGTCCGAGCTTTGACTTCGGATGCTAATCACTTTCTTTATCTGGCAAAGGCGGCTCAGCTCTTCTATGCCGGCCACGGCAAGACCCTCTATGAGGGGCTTTTGGCAATTAATGCACCCGTTCTAATGGTCCACACCAACGAAGATTTGATCTTTCCGGGTGACGATGTGCGCGAAACCGCTTCAATTATCAAATCCGATGGAACTAGAGTGGATATTGTCGAGCTGCAAGGAACACGGGGCCATCTGGATGGTGTTTTTTCAATCTCGCAAGCAGGGGCTGCAATTGCAGAATTCTTGACCAAGTAAGAACGTGACGCGTGGTGCATTTTGCCTGGATGTCACGGACAATCTAGCCTCCATAATTGTTGCACACTGGCGAACAGGGCTAAGTCCTTGACGTCGAACGTGGTGTTTGGCGATTTGTCTCGGAATGAGTGATTCGATACGAAGTGAGGGCCTAGCCAAATTGGCAGCAGAATTCGATATTCGCCGTTTCTTTCAACGAGCGCCACGGGATTGGTTGATCCGGTATTTCAATCACCACGATGTGCTTACGAATTTTGATTGGCCTGCTTTGAAGAAACTCAAAGTCGATCCACTGGAGGATACTTGGCATGCTTTGCCCGAAGACGTTAAACTTAAGATGGTGGATGACTTTCGTCATCTCGCGATGCTTTCGACGCCTGCAGGTAAGCTGGCCATCATTGACGAGGCTGAATTTGTTGATCAATCCAATGACGTGGCTCTGCAGCTTACCGAGTTAGAGGACTTTGGTGCCTGTGCTTTTTGGACATATTTGACGCGCGGCGACTTATGGAACGGCGCAGTGTTCCTTGCCGGTGCTGACACCAAATTGAAACGATATTGGCGCAAGCGTATCAACTATCCCCAACTGGGGCGGCTGCCAACGAACGACGATGGTGAACGTCTAGCCAAAGGCCTCGTCGAATTCTTTGAACGACGCGAGGGACGAGGCAAATACTGCCAAGTGCATCAACTTAGGCGCGGAGATAGGGAATACTATTTCTCATATCCCCAAGATCACGCACAGACGTCGATTGAATACGAAGCTGATGGCCGACAAACAAAGCGCCCGCACAAACCGGCCTTCGAGGTCATTTTTGTTCACAACGATGCAGATCAAACGCTAAGTGTCTGGTACGAAGGCCGTGCTGACCGTGTCCGAGACCTCGAGGTGATATTCGCACAAAGCGTGATTGGTGAAACAATTCCCCGTAGGAGCCCGAGAGATACCAGCGTTTACGAACTGAAGGCGTTCCTAGATGAAGACTTCCGACTCGGGGCATCAGATGTGCTCGGTATCGAAAGCATGGCAGTCCGCAAACTTCGACTG
Organism: Panacagrimonas sp.; assembly: GCA_021773655.1. Lineage (GTDB taxonomy): Bacteria > Pseudomonadota > Gammaproteobacteria > Nevskiales > Nevskiaceae > Panacagrimonas. The sequence continues at coordinate 4,062 of JAJFJX010000123.1, read as the reverse complement.
CAGGTGCTTGGCCCGGACAGGTATACGATCCGCGTAGACATTGGAGAAGGATGTAGCGACCATGTGCTTTACGATAGTATGCGGAGGGCAACAGCGGACGTTCCGGCCACAATGCTGCGTGTGTCGCAAGTAGGGATCAAGGTGGCATTCGAAGCGCGCGGGCATGAAAAGAAAGGACGAGTTCGCTCGTTTGAGATCACTTATCCAAATTCGTGTTCGCTGCAGAACCACGGCAACGATATCCTGATTCAACGTATGTTGGTCGAGAACGGGATTGAACCCAAAGCGCCGTCTACCAAGGACGATGATGGTGTTGAAAGCACGTGATATTCCAGATGTGCTCGTGGAACGTATTGGCGCGGCCTATCCTGCGTCCGCAGTTTTCGATGCCGAAGATATTTCTGCTTGGCCGGCAACAATTTTCCAGAATCTACAACGACAAGGATTTCTTCAATCTTATCGACGTGCGCGCAGTTTGATCTGCCCAGGTTGTGAGTGGAGTTGTCACAAACCGGTTGTTGTTAGATCTAAAACCACAACGTTGCCAAAGCGAGCGTTTATAGTTTGCGACGAGGCACCTGACTTCGGGCGCATTGCTCTCGAGTTAGATGATTTGCGTCAGTTCCAGACAAGTATCACGAAACTTGCCGACGTCGTTGGTATGGCCGCTGGCGTAAAAACGCGAAATTCGCGCACGCCAGCTTCTACTGTTCATGTCGGAACGATTAAGGGGCGTTACGGACCACGTACTGTAGCGCTTAGAATTGACGCAGGTTGCGTCGTGCTGAGCATTGGTGATCACAGCGTTGCGCTGACCGATCATCTGAAAATTGTCGATCTTCGGCTCCAGATTGATCCGAAAATTGTTGGCCGACTGGCCAATCGAAAACAAGCCAATCACCAATTTTCGAGTTCACACGTGCCCGATCGAACTCAACAAAAGAAACGTAAAATAGACACCGCTAAGGAAGACGGCAGGATTTTCCGGCGTGCCCAACAACTCCGGAAATCGCACGGCGCGAGTTGGACTGAGGTAGCGGTACAGATTTCAAAGACACCGTTTGCCGTCAGGAGTTCAGGTAAGCGGTTATCAGCAGACCGGATCAGAAAAATTATCTATGAGCAAAGAATTTGAGCGCAGTATTTGCGCTCAAATTGCAGCCGACCCAACCGGCTCAAATACCAAAGAAATTCTCATTCTAATTCTCGGCTCATTGGCTTGACCACTTGTTGGCCAGTCACGATTGCCCCTGAAAAATAGAGGCCGCTGCTGGTCAGCGATGCACAGGCTTTATGTTTGTACGGCTCAAAGCGCACAGCGACAATCTTCCCAATTCAAGGATATCTGTTGTTGAGTTTGGGTGGTATCGAGGATGCAAAAATATAAGCGACAACGCCGAGGCGCTGGACACAATGCGAAGGGACGAAGCAAGGGCGGTGAGCGGTTCGTCAAGCTGCCCTACTGGTTATTAGACTCACCTGCATGGTTGGCGCTGAAGCCGGCTGCGAGATCGCTCTACGTTGAGCTGTCGAAGCGATACAACGGAAGTAACAACGGCGAGATCTCGATGTCAGTTCGAGAGGCTGCCAAGCTTGTTCGCATCGCAAAGGACACGGCCACTAAAACTTTCTACGAACTTGAAGAAAAAGGTTTCATTCTCCGGAATGAGTGCGGAAGTTTTAACTGGAAACTGCGCCACGCCACAACTTGGTTTTTGACGCAACATCCTGTCCATGGCGTCTCGCCGACCAAAGAGTTTATGAGGTGGCGCGCTGAAAAATCGAAAAAGCCGGTCCCAGGGGGACACCGTAGTGTGCCAAGACAAGGACGCGATCGATCAAAAGTGACTGAGATTCTAGTGTTATTGTCCTCATTTTGGGACTGTCTACTGTGTTCTGCAATCTGTTCCGGTCCTAAATCACTGCACGCATATAATCTGCCATGCCATGAGAGTTTTGCGGCAGGCTGTCCTTCGCGCACTGCCGCCCTGTGGTCGGTGTGGAGATCGCAAATATCGCAGCACCGGCCGCAGGGCGGCTCCGTCGTATCACAACATAAATCGATAGAAAGTTTCGGGTGGCTGTCATGAGTAAGTTTGACAGTTTGGCCACGCCTGAGATCCACCTAAAACTTTCTAATGATACAAAGGCGAGCTCTTCCGAGTTGGTTTGTATGGCCGATTGGATTCAGGCTGCTGCCAAACTCCCTGGAAAGTCGCTGCACGTTGGCGTTGCACTTTGGTTCTCGCGCAAATGCGGACAAAGCTACGGCATCGAATTGGGTAATTGCATTTTGCTGTCTTTTGGCGTTGACCGAAACAGTAAGTATCGCGCGCTTAAGTGGCTTGAAAACGCGAACCTGATATCTGTTGAGAGGCGCACGGGGTTCTCGCCTCTGGTTATGATTTTGCCGGTTGGAGATGACTAGTGATCTCAAGTCAACCAAACGCCGCGAGAATCATGCCCCGTTTCATCCGCCTCCGCGATGCTCCCGACTATCTCGGCATGGATCGTAACCGCTTTAATGCAGAAGTCCGGCCGTTTCTAACCGAAATTCCCATTGGAATTCAAGGCATCGCATTTGATCGACTTGAACTTGATGTCTGGGCAGACAACTATGTCGCCTGCAACGGGCGTCCCGCTCAGAAGGGAGTAAGTGTATGGGACGCAAGACAATACCAGGCCTCAAATGGCGAGGTGGGAAGTGGCACATCGACAAACGCATCTGCGGGCGGCGAGTTTGCCAAAGCACTGGAACAGCTGACATCCAAGAGGCGGAAAGGTTCCTCGCAAGAGTGATGGAACAAACTCGACAAGCTCAGGTCTACGGCGTCAGGCCAGCTCGCACTTTTGAGCAGGCTGCGGCGAAGTTTGTCATGGAGCATCAACACAAACGCAGCATCCATGATGATGTGTCGAGACTGAAAGGCTTGCTGCCTTTCATTGGCCAAGTGCACCTCGACAAACTGCACATGGGTTCGCTTGGTCCGTGGGTTTCACACATGAAGCAAAAGGGGCGGGCGAATGGCACAATCAATCATGGTTTGCAGATTGTGCGCCGAATTCTCAACCTCGCTGCCTCGGAGTGGATTGATGAACTTGGGCTGACTTGGATCCATTCACCTGCACGGATCAAGCTGTTGACGAATGGTGACAAGCGATCGCCATATCCGCTGAGTTGGAACGAGCAGCAGATGCTATTCGCTGAGTTGCCGGCTCATTTGGCTGCAATGGCAGTGTTTGCTGTCAACACCGGATGTCGGGACTCAGAGATCTGCGGTTTGCGCTGGGAGTGGGAAGTGGAGGTACCGCAACTGGGTACATCCGTTTTCATTATTCCGGGGCAGCTGGTGAAGAATGCCGACGAACGGTTGGTCGTACTCAATCGTACCGCCAAACGTGTAATCGACAGCCAACGCGGAATGGATGACACGTTCGTGTTTACATTTCAGGGAAGACCCATTCGGCGCATGCTCAATACCGGTTGGAAAAAGGCTCGTAACGCAGCCAGTATTCCCTGTGTCCGTGTTCACGACTTGAAGCACACATTTGGGCGTCGCTTGCGCGCAAGTGGTGTGAGCTTCGAGGACCGACAGGACCTTCTCGGCCATCGATCGGGTCGGATCACGACCCACTACTCGGCGGCTGAGTTATCGAGGCTGATCGAGGCTGCGGATCGTGTGTCGGAAAAGAATGGCAAACGGCCAGAAATAGTGGTTCTGCGGGGGCAACTTTCTGCAGGGTCACGCAAAACTCACGCAAACTTGCTGACCTCTGTACCGGGAGTAGCTCTAAGTCATTGAAATATAATGGCTGGGGAACCAGGATTCGAACCTGGACTAACGGAGTCAGAGTCCGTGGGTCTACCGTTAACCTATTCCCCAACAGGGCCTGATTTCAGGCCGTTGTGGTCGTCGCATCGTCTTGGAGACGACTGAGGCTTGGCTTCTAACAGCTTGTCGGGCGATCAGCAAGACAGCTGAGCGGCCCAAACTGTCGAGAAGGATGGTTGTGAACAAAGCGGTGGTTTTTCTCAAGTGTCTAACACAACAGCCCAGGCTT
>JAJFJX010000122.1 GCA_021773655.1 Panacagrimonas sp. | reverse complement strand
AGCCATCCGCGAGGATGTCCAGGACCTGCTGGCACGTTATTGAAGCGGCGTCTCACTATGATTGGCAGAGTCGGTCCGGGCCGGTTAATGTGCGTCAGGCGCCAGTCCGAGCCGGGCCGGGCACGAGCAGGGAGACAACCGACATGTCCAAGCTTGATTCCATCAGCGTCCGCGATTACATGGCCACCACCCTGGTGACCCTGTCTCCGACCACCGAAGTCATGTCGGCGATCAACCAACTGGTCAAGCACCACATCTCCGGAGCCCCGGTGCTCGACGCCGAGGGCCAGCTGGTCGGCATGCTCTCGGAAATGGACTGCATGCAGGTGGGCCTGATCGCCGCCGAAGACACCTGCGTGGCGGGGCCGGTGAGCCAGTTCATGAAAACCGGTGTGCTGGCGGTATCCCCGGACGACAGCCTGACCCAGCTTGCGCAGTTGTTCCTGAGCAAGCCGTTCCGCCGCTATCCGGTGGTCGAAGACGGCAAGCTGGTCGGGCAGATCTCCCGGTCTGACGTGCTGCGCGCCATCAACGCCATGTGCTGAGACATTGCAGGGTTCGCGGGTCGTGACCTTGATCGAGGGCGAGGTGGAAGCCACGGAGGCGGCAGGCGTCGTGCGCCTGGACAAGTGGCTGTGGGCGGCGCGCTTCTTCAGAAGCCGCTCGCTGGCCAGGCAGGCCATCGAGGCCGGCCACGTGCGTTACCAGGGCGAGCGCAGCAAGGTCGGGCGCAGCTTGCAGCTCGGGGCCACGCTGCAGATCCGGCAGGGATGGGATGAGCGCGAAGTGATCGTGCGCGCACTCAGTGCTCAGCGGCGGGGCGCCCCGGAGGCACAGTGCCTCTACGAGGAGACGCCCGCCAGCTTGCAGCAGCGCGAGGACCGTCGACTCCAGCGCGCGGCCGGGCCGCGGTTCGACGAGCCCCGCCCGGACAAGCGTAGGCGCCGGGAAGGCGCCTGGGCCAAGCGTGGCGAGGGTGACTGACCTGGCCGGCCTGATCGAATCCGATGTCGCGCTGACCCACCTGCTGGGATCGGTCCGGCGCGTTGCGGTCCTGGGCATCAAGACGGCCACGCAGGCCCTGCAGCCCGCCTACGAGGTGCCGCGATACCTTTGCGAGCAGGGGCTGGAGGTGATTCCGGTCCCGGTCTATTTTCCCGGTGTGCAGTCCATTCTGGGGCGGCCGGTGTTTCGCTCGCTGCAGGGCATTGCCGGGCCCGTGGATCTGGTCAATGTGTTCCGCCGCCCGCAGGACCTGGAGGCCCATCTGGACGACGTGCTGGCCTGCGGCCCGCGGGCGGTGTGGTTGCAACTGGGAATCCGGCACGATGCATTTGCCGGCAGACTGGTCGAAGCCGGAATCGATGTGGTGCAGGATCGTTGCCTGATGGTTGAACACCGCCGGTTGCTGGGTCGTGGGGCGGGCGAGGAAGCCTCGGGTTCAGTTCCGCGGCGCTAAGCTCAACCGCCGTGCGGCCTCCGAGTCGAGCCGGCCTGCGGCCATTTTCATCAACATCATCAAGTGTGCGAAACGTGAACCGTCGAGAACTCCTCCAAGCCGGCGTCAGCCTGTGCGCCGCCGGCCTGCCGCTGCCACTTGGGCTGATGGCGCTGCCCGCGCAGGCCGCTGCGCTGCGCCACGTCGGACCCCGCAAGCCGTTCGACTACTCCTGGCTCAAGGGCGAGGCCCTGACGCTTTCGAGCCGCGACTACACGCCGCGCTCGGCCGAACTGCCGGCAGAGATCGCCAATCTGGACTGGGATGCCTACCAGGCCATCGGCTATCGCGCCGATCATCGCCTGTGGCGGGATGACGACCGTTACTTCGAGGCCGCGTTCTTCCACCTCGGGCTGTTCTTCAAGTCGGCGGTGCGCATCCATGACCTGGTCGATGGCCAGGCGCACGAGATCGCCTACGACCCGCAGATGTTCGATTACGGCAACAGCGGGGTGCGTGGCCGCAAGCTGCCCAAGGACCTGGGCTTTGCCGGCTTTCGCCTGGTCTTTCATACCGACCCGGTCCGCGACGTTGCCGCGTTTCTGGGCGCCAGCTATTTTCGCGCCGTCGGCGGGCAGTGGCAGTACGGCTTGTCCGCGCGCGGCCTGGCCATCAATTGCGGCATGGACCAGCCCGAGGAATTCCCCGATTTCGTCGCGTTCTGGCTGGAACGTCCGGCGCCGGGGTCCAACCGCGTGACTGTCTATGCGCTGCTGGACTCTCCCAGCGTGGCGGGGGCGTACCGCTTCGACATCACTCCGGGCGATACGCTGACCATGGACATCGACGCGGCGCTCTACCCGCGCAAGCCGATCGAGCGGCTGGGCATTGCGCCGCTGACCAGCATGTTCCAGACCGGCGAGAACGACCGCCGCAAGGCCAACGACTGGCGACCGGAGATCCACGATTCCGACGGCCTGTCGATGTGGCGAGGCAACGACGAGTGGGTCTGGCGGCCGCTGTCCAACCCGCGGCAGTTGCGATTCAACGTCTTTCTTGATGAAAACCCGCGCGGATTCGGCCTGCTGCAACGCGACCGCAATTTCGAGAACTACCAGGACGATGGCGTGTTCTATGATCGCCGTCCCAGCCTCTGGGTCGAGCCCAGGACACCCTGGGGTCGCGGTTCGGTCCAGTTGCTGGAACTGCCGACCGAGGACGAAACCTTCGACAACATCGTGGCGTTCTGGCGTCCGGAGACCCCACCGGTCGCGGGCCAGGAACTGCTCTTCAGCTATCGCCTGCACTGGGCGGGAATCCCTCCGGTCCGCCCGCCGCTGGCGCGGGTGGTGGCGACGCGGGTCGGCATCGGTGGCGTCATCGGGCGCCCGCGCAGCTACTACTCGCGGCGCTTCGCGGTGGATTTCGCCGGCGGCGACCTGCCGCTGCTGGGCGAAGGATCGACGGTCGAGGCCGTGATCACCGCTTCACGCGGGCGGGTCGAGATCACCTCGGCGCGCCCCTTGCATTCGATCAGGGGCTATCGAGCCATGTTCGATCTGGTGCCGCCGGATGCGTCCGAGCAGGCCATCGATCTGCGTCTGTATCTGCGGGTCAACGGCCAGCCCCTGACTGAAACCTGGCTGTATCAGTGGACGCCGCCTCCAGTCTCCGAACGACTGCTGAGCTGAAAGCGCGCCATGGCGGCGCCACCGGTCCAGCCACTTCAGTGCCGGCCCGTTGCGGGTTGCGCTGAGGGCGCGGCCGCAGGAGCCGCCGAACCGGGGCGCGTTGCGACTCC
>JAJFJX010000121.1 GCA_021773655.1 Panacagrimonas sp. | reverse complement strand
CAGATCGACCTGCCGCGCCAGGAAAAGAGTGGCCTCAAGCACGCCCTCAAGGTGCTCGACGGTGTGCGAGGCATCAGCTTTGCCCAGTTTCGCAAGGAAGACGTGGTGCGCCATCGGCTGGTGCAGGCCATCGTGGAGGCCTACGAGACCCACGAGGCGCAGCAGCCGCCGGCACCATGAGCCAGGTCCTGATTCAGCGGCGGGTGGCGGCAGCCGGCATCCCTGCCGCCTCCACCTTGCGACAGTGGGCGGCTCGGGCTCTAGGAGCGGTGGCCGGCGACGTCACCTTGCGCCTGGTCGACGAGGCGGAAAGCCGCGATCTCAATCAGCGCTACCGAGGCATGGACCGGCCGACCAACGTGCTGTCCTTTCCCTATGACATCGAAGGCCTGGACGCGCCGATCCTGGGCGACGTGGTGATCTGCGCGGCAGTGGTGGCGCGTGAAGCCGGCGAACAGGGAAAGGCGCTGCGCGCGCACTGGGCGCACATGGTGGTACACGGGTGCCTGCATCTTCTGGGTTACGATCATGAAAATGATCGCGACGCGACCGAGATGGAGACGCGCGAAACGCGATTGCTGGGCGAAATGGGATTCGGCGATCCCTACGCCGACGATACCGTTGGGCACGAGGCAGCAAGCGATGAGGTCTGAGGTCCCGGGGGAACGGGAGGAAGTCTCCACCCAGCAGCGCTGGCTGCAGCGCATTGCGCGCCGGTTCGGGGGTGGCAGGGTGCGAACGCGCGAAGACCTGCTGACCCTGCTGCGCGAGGCGCGCAATCTGCAGTTGATGGATGCCGACGCCCTGACCATGTTCCAGGGCATTCTGGAGACCGCCGAAACCCAGGTGCGCGACATCATGGTGCCGCGCGCGCAGATGACCTTTGTCGAGCGGGTCTGGCCGCTGGAAAAACTGGTGCGCGAAGTGGTCGAGTCCGGACACTCGCGCTTTCCGGTGACCGGAGAATCGCGCGACCAGATCGTCGGCATCCTGCTGGCCAAGGATCTGCTGCGGCTGCAGTCTTCCGGAGTCGAGAGCTTCGATATCGCGCGCTGGCTGCGGCCGGTGCAGTTCGTGCCCGAATCCAAGCGCGTCAACGTGCTGCTCAAGGAGTTCAAGCGCGGACGCAACCATATGGCCATCGTGGTCGACGAGTACGGCGGCGTCGCCGGGCTGGTGACCATCGAGGACGTGCTCGAACAGATCGTCGGCGAGATCGACGACGAATACGACGAGGCCGAGGGCGCGCACATCCTCAAGCAGGACGAGCGCCGCTTCCTGGTTGCCGGACTGACGCCTCTGGAGGAGTTCAATGCGTACTTCGAGGTGGAATTCCCGACCGAGGAGTTCGACACCGTCGGCGGCCTGGTCACGCATCGCTTCGGCCACATGCCCAAGCGCGGCGAGAGCCTGCGCATCGACAAGTTCAGCTTCAACGTCCAGCGGGCCGACAACCGCCGCGTCCACATGCTGCAGGTGACCCTGGCGCCGGGATAGGGCCTGTTCACACGATGTCGGTCGCTGCATCGAGAGTCCGCAATCCCTTCAGGCAAGGCGCGGACGTGAGTCGATGTCACGCCGCGTAAGCCTGATCGGGGGCGGGGCCGTTTTCGCGTATCGCAGCTTCAGTTGCTCCTCGTGTATTCCAATGCAACTCGTCACGCCTTCCTTGCGCTGCGCAGAAGCGACCTGCGCCGCAGTGATCGCGGTCGTGCGAACAGCCCCTATTGCCGCACTACACTTGGCGCCTGAACTCCGGCGGCCCCGGCTTCCAGGTCGCCTGCAATCCCCAAGCCCATGAACGCAATCCCCGTGACCTGGCAGCCGCGCCTCGCCGCAGCCCTGGCCCCGTTGCTGGGGATGTGCGCCACGCTCGGCTTTGCGCCCTTCGATTTCTGGCCGGCGCCGGTGCTGGCGCTGGCGGGCCTTTACGCACTGTGTGCAGGCGCGACGCCGCGGCGGGCGACGTGGCTGGGCTGGTGTTTCGGGCTCGGACACTTCGCCACCGGCGTGTATTGGGTCTACATCAGCACCCACGTCTTCGGCGGCGCGGCGGCGTGGCTGGCGGTCCTGCTGGCGGCAGTCCTGTTCGCGTACCTGGCGCTGTACCCGGCGCTGGCCTGTGGCCTGGCCAGCTGGGCGCGAGCGTGGCACGCACCGGCCGGATGGCTGGTGGTGCCGGGCCTGTGGATGCTCGGCGAACTGCTGCGGGGCTGGGTCTACTCCGGATTTCCCTGGCTGTCGCTGGGGTACGTGGCGCTGGACGCCCCGGCCGAGCGCTGGATTCCGCTGCTTGGCACCCACGGCCTGTCGTTGCTGTTCGCGCTGTCGGCCTTCGCGGTGTGGCGCGCCACGGTCGCCGTTGGTCGACGTTCACGACTGCTGGCCATGGGTCTGGCGCTGCTGCCCCTGAGCGGCGTCCTGCTGCCGCCGCCCGCCACCACCTGGACCGAAGCGGCCGGGGAGCCGCTGAGCGTGGCGATGGTGCAGGGCAACGTGCCGCAGGACCAGAAGTGGGATACCGCCCAGACCCACGCCGTGCTGGAGCGGTATCGCGCGATGACCCTGTCGGCGGCCGACGCCGACCTGATCGTTTGGCCGGAGGCGGTGCCCAACCGGCCGCTGGACGAGGTGCTGCCCTATTTCGAGGAACTCGATGCGCAACTGCGGTCTGGCGACGCGGCGCTGCTGGCCGGCGTGTTGATCTACGATGATCGCCTCAGCGTTTACAACAGCATCATCGCGCTGGGCAGCGCCCGTGGACGCTACGACAAGCGCCACCTGGTGCCCTTTGGCGAGTACTTCCCGATTCCGGCGTGGCTGCGGCCGATCATGGACGTGCTCGATCTGCCCTACGGAGACATCAGCTCCGGTGCCGCGCCGCGGCC
>JAJFJX010000013.1 GCA_021773655.1 Panacagrimonas sp. | reverse complement strand
TGTACGAACGACGCATCCCGTTCAAGTTCGGCGTGCTCTACCAGACCACGGCCGATCAGCTCGAAGCGATTCCCGGCATGGTCCGGCAGATCGTGGAGCAGCAGGAAAACGCGCGTTTCGACCGCGCGCACTTTTCGGGCTTTGGAGATTCGTCGCTGGACTACGACGTGGTCTACTGGATGAAGACGCCCGACTACGGCGCCTACATGGATACCCAGCAGGCCATCAACCTGGCCCTGGTGCGGCGTTTCGAGCAGGAAAAGATCGACTTCGCCTTCCCCACGCGCACGCTGTTCCTGGAACCCGGCGAGCGTCCGCTCACGGTTCGCCAGGCAGCAGCCGGCGGCTGAGCTGAACTGCGCCGCACGAGATCCGGGTTCGCGTCGGTCCGTCACCCGCAAGCCCACGCTTGTGACGGCCTGCGCGGCCGCCTAGGCTGCGCCGACCTGACTCCGGAGCAAAGCCCACATGGCCGTCACCATCACCCCGTTGTATGCCGGCCTGCTGGCGCTGTGGTTCGTGCTGCTGAGCCTGCGCGTGGTGGCACGGCGCCGTGGGGCCTCGATCAATCTCGGTGACGGCGGAGACGGCCAGATGCTGCGCCGCATCCGCGCCCACGCGAATTTCGCCGAGTACGTGCCATTTGGGCTGGCGTTGCTGCTGATGCTGGAACTGGCGGCGGCCATACCGCCCTGGGGCCTGCACGCGCTGGGCGCGCTGCTGCTGACAGGGCGCCTGTTGCACGGCGTTGCGTTGAGCTACATGCGGCATTTCATGCTGGGCCGCGTGCTGGGCACGGTGATGACGTTCTCGATGCTGTTGATTGCAGGTGTGCTGTGTCTGTGGCGCGGCCTGATGGCCGCGAGCCTGGCCGGCTGAGCGGCCGTGCGTCCGATCCTGGCTGCGAGTCCGCCATGCGCAAGCTGATCCTGCTGATCACCCACCTGCTGGCGCTGGGGCTGGGGTTTGCCGCCGGTATCTACACGCTGCCGATCCTGATTGCCCCACCCGGCCCCTCGACGGCCGAGATCGACGCCGTCGTCGGCCTGCAGCGGTTCCAGGGCGAGTTCCGCCGCGACCTGGCCGGCAGCGATCTGCTGCACTGGGGGGAAGGCCTGGTTTCGGTGACCGCCGATCACATCGCGCTGGCGGGCCGGCTCGCCCCCGGGCCCGACTACCGGCTGTACCTGTCGCCGCGTTTCATCGACACCGAACCGGCCTTCGAGCAGGCGCGATCCGAGATGGCCCTGGTGGGCGAGGTCCGCAGTTTCGAGAATTTTCTTCTGGCGGTGCCCGCTGGCGTCGACGTGGAGACCCACAACACCGTGATTGTCTGGTGCGAGCGCTTCGGCCAGTTCATCACCGCCGCCAAATACCGGTAGCCCGGCGCGCGCCCGGATGCCAGCCAGCGACCTACCCTGCAGGGAATTGATCACATTCCCAACCCCGTCTTCCGATCAGGCAGCGGCGCAAAGCGGGTACCGGGCGCTATCGGCATTCGCGCACATCCCGGACCGCGCCCTTCGGGCCGCCGACGACGGGCCGCCACCCGCTCATGGCGCGCAGGGTTGCGTGCGCCGGGCGTTGTTCGAACGGGCCGAGCCGGCCTGTCGCTCCACAATTTCCCTTTCCATTTCCCTTTCCCTTTGCCAGCGCGTCGTCGGCGCCGCGTTGCGGGCCGGCATGCAGCAGAGCTTCCGGTTTCCGCCGGGCATTGCCGACGACTGAACTCCAGGAGCACCATCGGACCATGAGCGCCGCCGAGGTTCGCATCGTCTACTGCACCCAGTGCCGCTGGCTGCTGCGCGCTGCGTGGATGGCGCAGGAACTGCTCAGCACCTTCGAACAGGACATCGGCGTGCTGTCGCTGCAGCCCGGCAGCGGCGGCATCTTCGAGATCACGATCAACGGCACCACCGCGTGGTCGCGCAAGGCCGAAGGGCGTTTTCCGGACATCGCCGAACTCAAGCAGCGCGTTCGCGATCACCTCGCCCCGGACCGAAATCTGGGCCACGTCGATCGCCGTCGCAGCACCTCTGCCGGGGACGCCGAATCATGATCAGCGATCTGACACCGGCGGATATCGAGGCAGTCCTCGACTTCTGGTTCGGAGACGAGCCCGACGATCGCCGCCTCGCCGATTCCCGCCGGGACCTGTGGTGGAGCGGAAAACCGGAGGTCGACGCCCGGATCGCGCCGTTCGCACCGCTGCGCTCCCGGCTGATTGCCGCGGCGTCGGGACCTGCGCCGGAGATGCCGGACGCACTCCTGACCCGGATCCTGCTGGTCGACCAGTTCTCGCGCGCCCTGTTCCGCGGCACGCCGGCTGCCTTCGAGCACGACCCGCTGGCGCTGCAGTGGTGCCTGCAGGGACTCGGCGCCGGTCTCGACCAGCGCCTGCCGCCGATCCGGCGCGTGTTCTTCTACCTGCCGCTGGAACACGCCGAGTCGATGCCCCTGCAGGATCGATGCTTGGCGCTCTACCAGAGTCTGCTCGCAGAGGTCCCGGCGGCATACCGCAGGCTGTACTCCAGCTACGTGGATTTCGCGCGGCGTCACCGTGAGGTCATCGCGCGTTTTGGTCGCTTTCCCCACCGCAACCGCGTGCTGGGACGCGAATCGACCGCCGAAGAGGCCGATTTTCTGCTGCAGCCCGGCTCCTCGTTCTGAGCCGAACAACCCGGCGCAGCACTCAGCGTCGGGCGGGCTTGCCGCGCGCTCGCACGTACAGCACCAGACTGTGGCCGACGATGTCGAAGCCGTGCTGCCGGGCAATCTCGTGCTGCAATGATTCGATCTCGTCGTTGACGAACTCGATCACCGTGCCGGAATCCACGTCCACCATGTGATCGTGATGCTCGCCACGGTCGAGTTCGAACACCGCGTGGCCGTCCTCGAAGTGGTGGCGCTTGACCAGCCCGGCCTGCTCGAACTGGGTCAGCACGCGATAGACGGTGGCCAGACCGATGTCTTCATCGTGCTTGAGCAGGTCCTTGTAGATATCCTCGGCGGACAGGTGGCGGGCTTCGTTGCCTTCCAGGATCTCGAGAATTTTCAGGCGCGGCAGGGTGACCTTGAGGCCAACTGCACGCAGATCAGTGGATTCCACGGTGGGGTCCTGGAGGTGGGTTAACGGGTTATTATCCGTCACTCATTCCCAGCGGCAACCCGAATGCGCTTTCTCCTGCTGTCCCTGCTCGCCGTCGGCCTCGGTGGCTGTCAGATCATCTACAAGCTGCCGACACGCCAGGGCAATGTTATTGAACAGAAAGACCTTAACAAGCTCGAACCCGGCATGACCCGGGATCAGGTGCGTTTCGTCCTCGGCACCCCGTTGGCGACCACCCCGTTCCGCGCTGATCGCTGGGATTACGTCGGCTACTACAAGTCGCCGCGCGGCGTGGTCACCCAGCGCACCGTCACCGCCTTCTTCGACGGCGATACCCTGACCCGGCTGGAAGGCGCCACCCCCGAGGAAGGTGCCAAGGTCCTGTCATCGCCCGACGCCGAGGAGGTCTACGACGCCGAAGAACGCGATCGCGCCGAGGCCCGTCGCGCGGCCGAGGAAAACGATTCCGGCATCATCCTCAACCCGGATACGCCGCGCCGGTAGCCCCCTGGGGCGCCGCAACCGCGCCCTGCCTCGGCTCGGCTCGGCTCGGCAACGCTGTGATCTCAGCCGGCGCGTGACCCGGCCCGCAGTGCGCGCTGGCGACGACGCGTACGCGGGTCCACCTGCAGCGGCCGGTAGAGTTCCACCCGATCACCCTCGCCGAGCACGGCCTCGGGTCCGCACAGGCGGCCGAAGATCCCCAACAGGCCCCGCAGGTCATCCGGCGTCGATCCCGGCGCCAGCCCGCTGAGTTCGATGGCCTGGATCAGCGTCGTGCCGGGTTCGACGCGCAGGTGCCGGTGCAAGACCCCGCCGTCGGCCGTGCATCGCACCAACTCGATGTTCACGGTGTTTCCCACAGCGCAAAGAAGGGCTCCAGCAGCCCCAGGCCATGGAGCAGGATCACCACCACTCCGAGCCGCGCCGGATAGCGCAGGGCAAACCGCCAGCCACCGTGCAGTAGGCGCTCGCTCGGACCCCACAGGGCCAGGCTGGTCTGGCGCGACATCACCCGGGCGACGAACACGCACAGCAGCAGCGCACCGACCGGCACGATCACGAAGCTGGTCAGGAACTGCATCCATTCGAAATAGTTCTGCCCCCACAAACGCAACTCCGCGGTGACGCCGAACGACAGCAGCGTACCGACCCCAAGGCACCACACAATCACGGCGCCGCCGGTGGCGGCGAACACACGGGTCTGTCGATGGCGTTCCATCAGGTAGCGCGTGATCGGCTCCAGGAGCGTGGCGCCGGCCAGCAGGGTCGCCAAGAACAGCAGCAGATAGAACAGGATGGCCAGCACCACGCCGACCACGCCGTCCGGCAGCGACTGCGGAAAGGACTGGAAGAACAGCGCCAGCCCATTGCCGGGCGTGATCGACCCGCCCTGCAGCAGGGCCAGCAACCCCAGGCCGAGCACAAAACCGAACACACAGTCGACCACGATCACCCACAGCGCCAACTGCACCAGCGGCGCACTGGCTGGCAGATAGGCCCCCAGGGTCATCATCACGCCCAGCCCCAGGCCCAGCGTGAAGAACGCCAGCACCAAGGCCTCGACCACGCCGCGCCAGCCCAGCCGCGACAAATCCATCACCAGGATGCTGTCCAGCGCCTCGGGCAGCGCGCCGACCCAGAACGCCAGCGCGGCAAACCCCAGTGCCAGCAGCAGAATCACCGGCAGCAGGCGTCGCGCGGCGCGTTCGATGCCATCACGAAAGCCGTAACTGACGGTGACCGTCACCATCACCATGAACAGCGTGTGCCAGGCCAGGCTGCGCTCGGGATCGCGCGCCAGCTTGAGGAAGATCCGTGACGCCTCGGCGGCGTCTCGGTTGGCCAGAAAGCCACCGGCACCGCGGAACAGATAGCCCAGGCTCCAGCCGGCGATGACGCTGTAATACGACAGGATGCACACCGCTCCGACCACCGCCAGGCGTCCCAGCCAGGTCCAGTGCCGGCTGGCGCCACAGGTCTGCGACAGGCGGGCGAAGCCTGCGCCGAGCTCGTCGCGCATCCAGCGTCCCAGCGACCACTCTGCAACCAGGATCGGCAGCGCCACCAGCAACAGGCACAGCAGGTACACCAGCAGGAACCCCAGGCCGCCGTACTCGATCATCAGAAATGGCACCCGCGCGCTGCTACCGATGCCAACGGCGGCGGCGCAGGCCACCGCCAGGAACGCCGGCTGGCTGGACCAGTATCCGTAACTGCTCTCGCGAATCTGCATGCCCGAAGTGTAGAGCCGTTCAGGTTGAGGCGGCGGCGCGCCGCCCCCGGGGGCTTCAGCGCACCAGCGCCATGCGCGCCATGCCCAGCAGCGCCGGCTGCGGATGCAGGATCCGGTTCACCGGAACCGCGCGAAGATCGGCGCTGAACGGCGCCTTGTCCTCGAAGCTGCGCCGGAACACCTGCACATCCAACATTCCGCTCACGCCGCCGATCACCCCTCCGGTGAGGAAGACCCCGCCCCAGGCACCGAAGGTGAGCACCAGATTGCCGGCCACCCGCCCCAGCCAGCTGGAAAAGACTTCCAGCGTCCTGGTGACCGCCGGATCATCTGCGCCCAGGCGTCGCAACCAGTCCTGCGAATCCGGACAGGGCGTCCCGGACACCGCCTCGTAGAGCCGCAGCAGGCCAGGCCCGGAGAGCACCTGCTCCACCGTCAGACGCCCCAGCGGAGCCATGTGATCGAGCCACTGGCGCTCCTGGGTGGAGACCGCGGCCAGGTCGGCATGACCGCCCTCGGTCTCGATCACGCTGTTGTCGACGGTCAGCGCCGCAGCACCAAAGCCGGTGCCGACGCCCACCACCAGACGCAGATCATGCCGGACGGAACGCTCCGGTCCGAAGGCGACCAGCTGGTCCGGACCCAGCAGCGGCAAGGCCGCGGCCACCGCGGCCAGATCGTTGGCCAGCCACACCCCGCCGTCGGTGAGGGTGGCCATTGATTCGCGTTCGATCACCAATTGCGTGTTGGTCAGCGCAACCCAGCTGCGCCCCGGAAGACGCCGCACCCGCCCCGCCGCAGCCACCGCCACCGCCGCCGGCCGCGGGCAGCCGACATCGTCCAGGTAGGCGCGCAGCGCATCCGTGAAATCCCCCCCCGGGGTCGGCATCACGCGCACCTGCTCCAGGCTGACGTCATCGGCGACGCCGCGCGCCAACGCCAGCCGGCACTGCGTCCCCCCGACGTCGGCCACCACCACCGGCGCGCCGGCGGGTCGCGCGATAAGCCGGCCGTTCGCCGGTGCCTGCGCCAGTGAGGTCGCCGCGGCGCTTGAGGATGCGTTCGAATCTGCCATGGAATCAATCGATGTACGGACGTTTCGGAATCATTGCAAGGTGCCGGACCGGGGACTGGACCGGCGACTGGACACGGACCAAGGCAAGGCAATGGACGAGGCAATGGACGAGGGACTCTTATACTGCACCGATGAAAGACAAGAAGAACAAGGCCGGTGCAGACGACAAACCACAACCGCGCATCATTGCGCTCAACAAGCGTGCCCGCCACGAGTACTTCATCGAGGCCACCCACGAAGCCGGCCTGGCACTGCTGGGGTGGGAGGTCAAGAGTCTGCGCGCCGGCCGCGCCCAGATCACCGAGGCCTACGTCATCCTGAAGAACCGCGAAGCGTTCCTGATCGGCGCCCACTTCACCGCGCTCAAGCAGGCCTCCACCCACGTCAATCCCGAACCCACGCGCACCCGCAAACTGCTGCTGCACGAACGCGAACTTTCGCAGTTGATCGGCAAGGTCGAACGCGCCGGCTACACGCTGGTTCCGCTGGACCTGCACTGGACGCGGGGCCGCGCCAAGGTGCAGATCGGCCTTGCCAAGGGCAAGAAACAGCACGACAAGCGCGACGACATCAAGCAGAAGGACTGGGAGCGGGACAAGGCCAGAATCCTTCGATCCCGCGGTTGAGCGTCGCCCCGACCAAACCCGGCGCCAACCCGCGCGACGCACCGCCAGAGTCGGTCAGTCGCCAGAACCCGACCGTCGCGTGGTACTCTTGTCGCGCACAGGGGCTGATCTGGGCTCGACGGTGATTGGAATCCCGAAGTGCATGCCGAGCTGTACGGCTGCTCGTTAAACGCTGTGCAAAAAAGCTAGTTGCGAACGACGCGAACTACGCCCTCGCCGCCTAAATCCGGCGAGCGGTTGACCAGCCGGTGTCGATACCGCTGAATCAACCGTCGACCTATATCGACTAAGCTCGAAGCGCACCCTTCGCCTAGAGACGAAAACCCCAAGGGGATAAGTCTGGACGATCCCTGCCGATCGGGGAGTCCAGGTCGAAAATCAAAGATCGGCTAAGCATGTAGATCGTCGGTGACGAAGGTTGTCGGACGCGGGTTCGATTCCCGCCAGCTCCACCAAATCGAAGTGGTCCTAGGCCAGCGTTGCCCACGCTGGCCTAATCTTTTTAAGGACTTAGAAAAACCCTCTACTCGCCCCCTTTGGGCACGAGTAGTCCGGTTTAGGCACCGTGAAGGCACCAGGGAGGCACCAGATTTTGGCGCCGCATTCGGACCTGGGGGCGTGGGGGCGTCAGCCCCCGCGGACAACCGCAACTCCCGCCGCATGCACCGCCTTGAGTCCGCGGGCACGATCCGTCGGCCCAGCGCGTACCAAGGTCGCGCCCGGTGACCGTTGCTGCCACGAGGACGAGCGGCGCGGGGTTGAGCGCGCGCACGAAGGAGCACGCGGCTCCCCGCGCCGCGCCTCTTCCTTGTCTATCTAGTAACAAGTGCAACGACGACCCCGAGAAAGCCGCACGTCTACACCGGCTCACCTCGCAGCACCGCAAGACCGCCGTCGCGTTGTCGATGAACATTGCCGCCCTGGCTGCACGCCATGGCATCGAGCGCCTGGGGTTCCTGACGCTGACCTTCGCTGATCACGTCCTGGACCCTAAAGAGGCCCAACGTCGCTTCAAGTCGTTGCGCACCGGCGTTCTGTCGGATCGTTATCAGGGCTTCATCCGGGTGTTCGAGCGTCAGAAGTCGGGTCGCATTCACTATCACCTGCTGATCGCCCTGGATGCGGATATCCGCACCGGGGTGGACTTCGCTGCGTTCGCTCGCGGCGACTACCGCAGCGCCAGCCCGGAGCTACGTGCCGAGTGGGCGTTCTGGCGCCGCACTGCCAAGGCCTACGGCTTCGGTCGCACCGAGCTGATGCCGATCCGCAGCACCCACGAGGGCATCGCCCGCTACGTCGGCAAGTACATCTCCAAGCACATCGATCAACGCGAGGAACGCGACAAGGGGGTTCGTCTGGCGGATTACAGC
>JAJFJX010000120.1 GCA_021773655.1 Panacagrimonas sp. | reverse complement strand
CACCGAGGCTACGTGCCAGCCGCTCGCGCCTCAAGCCGGGTTGGTCTGACAATGCCCGGATCAAGGTGAGGCGGGTGCGTCAGGCCGGTCCGGTACCCGGGTCGTCCAGAACGACGAGCGCGCTGAAGGAAGGCAGAATGTAAGCCCGGTCGGCCCTGTCGCAGTCGGCGGGACCAACCACTTCGCACACGCTCGGCGCCGCCACAATCCCGGTGCGGATCTTGGCGCGGCTCATGGGATCGGCGCGCCGGTTGAGTAGGTTGCCGTCGGTGAAGAAGGCCACCTGACGTCGGGTCCCGTCGGCGACGGTGAGCTGTTGAAATATTTGAAAGGACTGCGCATCCGCCGAAGCTACGGATCACACCGACACCACTCAACCCCAGTTGCTCTGACACTGCCTCCCTGAACTTCGCCATTGCCCGCTCGCGTCGTCGAACGGTGTTCCATGAGGCGCCGCCGGAGCGGCTGGTCGAGATCTGCAACGACACGCCGGGGTGCGGCTAGTCTGACGCGGCCATCCGAGTAGCGGACACCACTCGCCGTGTCCGCGCTTGGAGGTCTCTCTCGCTCAGTGCCAGATGCCACGGCTACACGCGGAACTCGGCAAGCCTTGCGAAATCCAGCGCAATACCGTGGCCCGGACGTTCCGGCGCCACGGTATTGCCGTCTGTGACGGTCAGGGGCGACGCCACGAAACGGTCGAGGGAGAACCCGTGCACTTCCATATACGTGCGGTTAGGCAGGGCGGCCATGAGGTGGACGGTGATGTCGTGGGCGCCGTGGGAGGTGACCGGTAGATTGTGTGCCTCGGCCAGGGCGGCGATTTTGCGGAAGGCGGTGACGCCGCCGCAGTTAGTGACGTCCGGTTCGGGGTAGGTGACGCCGCCGGCGGTGATCATCTGTTGGAACTCATAGAGGGTGTGCATGTTCTCGCCGGTCGCGACGGGCGTGCGGCCCTCGCGCACAATGCGGACATGGCCCTGGACGTCGTCGGGGATGGTGGGTTCTTCGATCCACACCAGGTTGAACGGCTCCAGCTGATGGGCGGCACGGACCGCTTGGTCGACGGTCCAGCGCATGTTGGCGTCAACCATCAACGGGAAATCGTCGCCGAGATATTGGCGCATGTTGGCGACGCGCTCGACATCTTCGCGCAGGTTGGCGCGGCCGACCTTCATCTTGATGGCACGGAATCCCTCGGCTTGGAAACCGTCGGCCTGGTCGCGCAGGGCGTCGATGGTGAAGTCGAGGTCGATGCCGCCGGCATACACCGCGACCTGGGGGTCGAAACCACCCAGCAGTCGCCACAATGGGGTGTCGAGGCGGCGCGCCTTTAGGTCCCACAGGGCGATATCGACGGCCGAGATGGCGGACGTCGCGTGGCCGCCCCGGCCCGAGTAGTGGACTTTCCACCACATCTGCTGCCACAGGTGTTCGATGCGGGCGGGATCCTGACCGACGAGCAAGGGCGCGAGATAGCCTTCGATCAGCGCATGGAACGCGGCGGCGCCGGAGTTGACGGCATAGGTGTAGCCGACGCCTTCGGCGCCGTCGGTGTCGCGCACGGTGACCGTGACCAATTCAAAGTGGGGGATTTCGCCGTGGGTGCTGTCGCTGAGCACGGTTTCAAGGGGGATCTGGAAGAGTTGCGAGGTGACGGTGGCGATTTTGGTCATGAGCTATTCCTTAAACGGCCGACGCGGGTTGCGGGGCGGTCGGTGCCGGCTGCGGTTGACGTTGAGCTATGCCGGTAGGTCGGCGAATTGGGGCAGCGGCACGCCGGCGGCGTCGGCCAACTGCGCCAACTGCGTGGCGAGTTTGTCGCCGACTGCCATGTGCCCGTGCAATTGCAGCGAGCGCGCGAGTTCCGGTTCGCCGGGCGCCAACGGTGGGGCGCTTTGGTGTTCGACGCCGCTGCTGTGGATGGTATCGACGAGATAGTGGATCCGCTCGCGGTAAGCGTCCAGGGTGTCGACAACGTCGACGCGGATGGCGATGAAGGCCTGGCCCAAGCGCTGAGGGTGGGCAGGATTGCCCCGCAAGGCACTGACTTGGGGGCTCATGCAAGCGCCGGAGACCGCCAAGATGGCATCGATGGCGAAGGCAATGCCGAAGCCCTTGGGGCCACCGCTGGGCAACAACGCACCGGCGAGACCGGCGGCGGCGGACCGGGTCGGCCGGCCGGCTGCATCGACGGCCCAACCGACGGGGATCGCTTCGCCCGCCTGGTCGGCCATGATCAGCTTGCCCTGGCTCGCGGTCGTGGTGGCCATGTCGAGTTGGGGGCGCTCATCAGACGGCAGTGGGACCGCGACCGCAAGGGGATTGGTGCCGAGCACGGGTTTGCCACCGAACGGCGCACACATCACGGACTCGGTGTTGCAGATGGCGATACCGAGCAGGCCGGCATCGGCGATGCGGCTGGTGAAAAAACCAGACGCGCCATAGTGATTGGCGTTGCGGGCGATGGCACAACCGATGCCAAACTCACGGGCGCGCTCGGCGGCTAGGTCGGCGGCGTAAACGCCGCTCGCTGCACCGGGGGCATGGTCGGCGTCGACGATGACCAAGGCGCCGAGGTCGTCGACGATGGAGACGTTGGGGGCCCGGTTGATGCCGCCGGCGCGGATGCGGTCGATGTAAACCGGGAGGCGGAGGAACCCGTGGGTGGTCACGCCACGGGATTCGGCGAACACCAGGTTCTTGGCGACCCAATCGGCGTCGGACTGGCGCAAACCAGTGGCGGTGAGCACGGCAACGGACCACGCCTCCATGGCCGTGAGTTCGATGGTGGTCATGGCAGCCACGCGGTTTTGTGGGCGGGTACTGTCACACCGCTGCCTCCTGCTCGCGGGCGTGGGTCGCGATATGGGCGGCGGTGCGCCTAGCCAGCGCGCAAATGGTTGCGGTGGGATTCGTTGCCGTCGATGTGGGGAACACGCTGCCGTCGACGACGTAGAGATTGGGGACGTCGTGGGCCTGCCCGAAGCGACTGACGACCGAGGTCGCGGGGTCGTCGCCCATCCTCGCCGTACCCAGGTTGTGGCCGGACGAGAAGTTGCGATGTGTGACCCACGCCTTGGTAGCGCCGGCGGACTCGTGGGCCTCGAGGGCGCGGTTCAGGGCAAAATCGAGGGAGCGATGGGTGTTGTCGGAGGTGACGTAACGGATCTTGGCACCGGGCAGGCCGTCGGCGTCCGTCCGGTCGGGGTCAAGGGTGACGCGGTTGGATTCCTCTGGAAGATCTTCGACGTGGACAATCCAGTCGATCGAGTGATTGACCGCCTCACGCATTTTGCGGGTGAACGCCTCGCCCCAGAGGGGCTCATTGCGCACGCCCTCGCC
>JAJFJX010000119.1 GCA_021773655.1 Panacagrimonas sp. | reverse complement strand
AGGCCTCGCCCATGCGCCGCATCGGCGTGCTTTCCATCCAGACGTCGAACCATTCAGATTTGTGCTTCGACTCTGCATTAATGGGCGTGTCAATGTAGGTCGGCGCAACCGAATTCATCCGTACGCCCATGGGCGCCCATTCCGCGGCCAATGACTTGGTGAGGTGGTGAACCGCGGCCTTCGACGCGTTGTAGTGGGGCTGAATCTGAGGTTTGTTGGAAATAATCCCGGACATCGACCCGATGGTCACGATCGAACCCGCCGACGCCGCGAGCATTGGTTTCGCAAACGACCGGCAACACCAGAATACGCCGTTGAGGTTAACGTCGATGATGCGCAGCCACTCGTCGTCTTCGATTTCAATCGACGGTTTTCCCGCTGTGGCGATACCCGCGTTGGCCACGAGAATGTCGATGCGTCCGTATTTTTCCATCACGCTCGAGGCAGCTTCGTCAACAGCAGCCGAGGAGCTGACATCAAATACTCGCGCGTCGACGTCGTATCCTTTCGACGTGAGATAGCGTCGACCATTCTCGGCACGTTCCTCGTTCATGTCGCACAGAATAACGTCGGCTCCGGCTTCGGCCAGCGCCTCTCCACATGCGACGCCGATCCCCTGTCCGCCTCCGGTTACAACTGCAACTCGATCACTCAGATTGTATTGTTCAAGATACATGGCTCACTCTTTCCTCCTGCGGTGGGCGCTCCGTCGAACTCGCCGAAGCGATTAGGCCCACCGGGCACTATCGGCCACTATTTAGGCATTGGCAGCCGAAAGCGCTGCATCGGGGTCCAAGTGGTCATGAATGACGGCTTTGTAAGCGCGGGCAGCAGTGATCGGGGCTACATTCCCCCATATATTGCGGCCAACGACGGCCCCCTTCGCGCCGGCGCGCATAGCGTCCGAAACTTGACCGAGCGCCTCATGAAGCGTCTCGACCTTGGGGCCGCCGGCGACAACGATTGGCACGGGACAGCCGTCGATAATCTCCTTAAAAACATCAAAATCACCTGGATAACCGACCTTGATGACGTCGACGCCGGTTTCTACGCCAACGCGTACTGCGTAGGCGATCTCGTCAGGCGTAAATACGATTTTGACCCCATCCGAGAAGTCGCGTGGGTAAATGTGCGCAATGACCGGCATCTCAACACGCGATGCTTCTGCGACCGAGTCCGTGAGCCAACGGATATAATCGCCTTCGGTGTCACCGCGAACTTGAATGGCAACCGCCAACGCATCGGCGCCATATCGAACCGCATGGTCGGGATTAGAGTGAAGCACCCGAATACGATCATCGGGCACGAATGCCGCAGCTTGAACGATGAGCGCAGCCTGACCCGCATATTTGGGCCACAAATGCCGGGCGGCGCCGGCTTGGATTGTTACGGAGTCAGGACCGGCGGCCATCACCTTTGCAAGGGCAGCAGGCAGGTTGGCAAGGCCGCCTTCACGGACGTTACCATAGCCGACGAAGTGATCGATCGCGGCGCCAAATAAATTCCCAGACGAGTGCGCGAATATCCGCGAAAGCCGGATTGAAGTACCAAGACCCATATGAATTCCATTCCCAATCATTTCTCACACAAGAATATAGTAATTATTCAAAGAAAAATACTTTCGATCACCTTCGTTTCTTCCACTCTACAGTGGTAAGAACTCCTGCAATAGTCCGAGTTCGTGGTCGCAGATCTGGTGTCGATCGACCGATGGATTTCGATATTAAAAGGGTCGTACCGTGGATAGTACAGGGGGCTCACGCGCACTTGCAAAGAACCGAAGACAGTAAGTTCTCTTGGAAATTCGGCAGTCCGGATAGACGCAGCCTTGGGTATGCGGGATCGTTCAGCGCAGGGTGTAACCGCCGTCCACCACCATGATTTCGCCGGTGACAAAGGAGGACGCGTCGGACGCAAGGAAGACCGCCGCGCCGGCCATTTCAGATGGAGCCGCGAAACGCGCCTGCAGGGTACCCATCTTCCATAGTTGCTCCGCTTGTTCCGGATGTTCCTGCATGAAGGGCCGAGTTAAATCTGTCTCCACATATCCGGGTGCGATCGCGTTGACCCTGATGTTGTGATCGACCCATTCTACGGCCAAGCATTTGGTCAGCATGTGCACCCCGGCCTTGGCGGCGTTGTAATGACACTGCTTTTGTGGGTTGTTAGCAACGAGGGCGGAGATTGAACCGACGTTGATAATTGATCCTGAGCGTTGACGTATCATCTGACGGCCGACGACCTGGGAAGCGAAGAAGACGGACTTCAGATTCACGTCGTTAATGAAATCCCAGTCCTCCTCACTCATCTCCTCGGCGGCGACGGCGACACCGGTTCCGGCGTTGTTGACGAGAATGTCGATCTTGCCCCAATTGCCGAGCGCCGCGTCGACCATGCCCTTGAGGTCACTTTTCTTTGTGACGTCCGCCTGATGGGCAAACGACCCGCTCCGCCCCATTGCGTGAAGTTCACCGACGAACCGATCCGCTTGATCAGCCGCCTTCCGGTAGACAACACCGACATCGGCGCCGGCTTCGGCAAGACCGCGTGCGATGCCATTACCGATCCCGCGCGAACCACCTGTCACGAGCGCCGTCCGGCCGCTTAGGCTCAATCGGTCCATTACCGTTCGGCTCGATTCTGGCATGCTGTTCCTCCGGCATGTTGTGTCGTTCAGTCGACGTTATCAAAAATGTGAGATCCGGGAATAGTGAACATGTATCTCAATATGTGTGTACTTCATGGCCGCGTAGCAGTCGTCGGCGGCGGCGGGCAAACAAACAGGTCGGACACAAGACCGCTTTCCACAACGATCAAAATCGCCCGACATTGCCCCTGCACCGAAGGTCCCGTCCCGACACATGACATTACCCTATCCCTCGACCGCGCCGGCTGTGAGGCCGCGGACCATGAAGCGCTGCATGAAATAGTAAACAGCTATAACCGGGATCGTTGTCAGGGTCAGCACCGCAAACATCGGCCCAGGTCGGGTCATGAACTGTCCGCTGTATACGAGTGGAACCAATATCAAGGGCTTCAAGGCGTTGGTGTCGATAGTGACCAGTGCGAGGATGAATTCATTGAAGGAGATCATAAATTGAAAAATGATGACCACTGACAGCGCTGGCCAACTGAGAGGCATCGCAATACGCCAATAGATCATGAACCACGAACAGCCGTCGAGGCGCGCAGCCTCCTCTATCTCTTTTGGAAAGGCCGAAAAGAAGCTACGTAGTACGATCATTGCGAAAGGCGCACCGAGAGCGGCATAGGGTCGTATCAG
>JAJFJX010000118.1 GCA_021773655.1 Panacagrimonas sp. | reverse complement strand
GCAGAAGACCGACGCCTTCCAGCTCAACAACAACCTCATTCTCAGCGACCGCGCCTCGGCCCACTCCGAGCCCAACCTTGAGATCTTCGCTGACGACGTCAAAGCCTCCCACGGCTCCACCACCGGCCAGTTTGACCCCACCGAGCTCTTCTACCTCCGCTCCCGCGGCCTCACCGACTTGGCCGCCCGCGCTCTACTAGTTGACGCTTTCCTCAAGCCAATCACCAACCAGCTCGGTGCTTGATTACCCCCCCACCACTTCAGCAATCGCCGAGTGATCCGCCACTTCTACATCCTCGAACTAGACTCCCAGTAGACCAGAGAGGTCTATGATGTGAGACGCGGTTTGCTGCCAAGTCGTAAGCGACTACGAGCAGACTCGATGAGCTCAGCATAGACGCTCGCTTCGATGGTGCCGTAGTGAGTGGATTGGTTGGCCATGGTTGTCATCACTTCAGATCACTCCGACTTTGGATAGCCCGCAGCATGCCGGAAAATTTTTCCGTTGTACATAAAGATGTCATTCAGATAGGTTCAGCAACAGCGAAGCCTTACCATTTCTGAAAAGGAGAAGCAATATGGAACCGGCAAAAGTCACATACACTTACGACGTAAAAGTCCCAAAAATACTGATAGAGGATAACGGTGACAAGGTTTCTCTCCTTCATTGTCACCCTGCATACTCATTCGAGGAGTTGACTGTCTCTAGTAGCGAGAAGCTGTTTGAAATCATTCAGATCGTTGCCTTCTGCCACGGCTCTATCAAGTACCAATATCTGCGTCAAAGTGTTAATAACCGCGGCCGCTATTTGGTCGGTTCTTTTTCAGCGGCTGTGGCGGAGGACAAGACTGTGGTCGACCTATGCCGTACCATCCTGAAACAGAAAGTCATAGAGTAAGGCTTCGCCGAAACCGCTGCCCGCGCCCTCCTCGTCAACGCCTTCCTCAAGCCGATCACTGACCAAAGGCCTCTTTCACGATAGCCTCTAGCTTGGAGATTTCAGCGTCGCTGAGCATGGCGAAGTGGCGTTGACGCTTGCGGTCGGCCAAGCGGCCCTGGTTATGGCGGATGCAGTGAATGAGGAGGTCAGCTTTGGCATCGGGTAGGGAAACCACCGTCGAGAGTTTTTCGCGCGCTTGGCTGTAGGCGGCAAGGAAGTCCAACTCTTCGTGGAAATCGCGCTCGATGGTCTGTTCGATGCACGAGAAAAGATAGGTCGCCATGTGGGTGTAGTCGATGGCGCGGTAGTGGTGGGCGGTCTCCTGATAGACTGAGAGCTGACCGTTTGCGTCGAGATTGTAGTCGGTAATGAGCTCCATGAGGGGGACGGAGAAGCTCTCGAGAGCGGCATCATAGAGGGAGGATTGACGGAGCATGACGGCGGAGACTGGAAAGATGTAGCCGGGCGGTGTGTAGCTGGTGCGGGCCAAGATGGCGTGGATGAGAAAGCGGTGAAGACGACCGTTTCCATCTTCAAAAGGGTGGATGAAGACAAGGCCAAAGGAAATCGCCGCTCCGATGATGACCGGATGGACGTGGGCTTGCAGCATACGCTCTATTGAAGTGAGGAGCCCTTCCATGAGAGGGGCGACATCTCGCGTGCGGGGCGAAATGTAGTGGATGAGCTGTCGTTCATGGTCGAGTATCTCTCCAATGTAGTTTTGGAACGAACGGTATTCGGTAGCGGCAAAACGGAGGTCCACGATCACATTTTGAATATCGATCAGCATCTGTTTGTCGATCTTTGGCAGTCGATAAGCGCGGGCGAGTAGGGAGGTGAAGCGGGCGAGTCGCCCCTTCTGGGGACGTTCGCGCTCGATTTGATATGAGGAGAGAGTCTCCTTTGTGTAGAGATAATTCATCGCCTTGGTGATCAGCTCGCCGTCATAGTCTCCGAGCAACTGCTCGATTTCTTGAGGAAAATCTCGCTCGACGTAGTGGATCATCTCAGGAGTGCGACGGACCATCGGGCAGAAGTTGGCCGGACCCAGAAGATTGTCATACACGGCGTGGCGGCGACTCCGTCTCCGGTCCGCAGTGAAATAGGTATTCGGATCGAGAAGATCGACGTAGCGTTGAGTGGTGAGGTTGGGTAGATCGAGACGATCAGAGGCGATGGTCAGTGCAACGGCCTGTTTGACATCGCACTAGAAGAGGGGGCACGCGCCACCCTCACGCTCCGTCATGATGGGGCGGTCCACTCCTCTATCCGCGCCACTCTCAAAAGAGATGCCCGCCTCAAAACCGTCGCCTACACCGAGAGCGGCGCGGTGAGTCACGACTACCGGGTCGCTCTCGCTGGCGAGAACGGCGAAGTTGACCTAATCGGCGGGTGGCAGCTTGCTGATGATTCTCGCGTAGCAATCAACATCCACGTGGAACACATCGCACCCCACTGCCGCTCATCCCAACTCTTTAAAGGAGTGCTCCGCGACACCTCCCGCTCCAGTTTCATTGGCAAGATCTACGTCCACCGCGAGGCGCAGAAGACCGACGCCTTCCAGCTCAACAACAACCTCATTCTCAGCGACCGCGCCTCGGCCCACTCCGAGCCCAACCTTGAGATCTTCGCTGACGACGTCAAAGCCTCCCACGGCTCCACCACCGGTCAGTTTGACCCCACCGAGCTCTTCTACCTCCGCTCTCGCGGTCTCTCTGACGCGGCCGCCCGCGCTCTACTAGTTGACGCTTTCCTTAAGCCGATCACAGACCAGATCGGTGATTGATGGCCTCTCAACACTCTCGTCGCCGCCATTTTTAGGTTGGGCGGTACCAAATGCGTAGCCATTTCTGGCGAGCCTTTTGTAACATCGACGTCTGTCCGTCAGCTTTTCGTTCAGTGGGAATGGGCTCCATGATCCTGACCCTTCCGTTTTCAAGGTCTGCGAGCGGTTTCTCAAGACCTAGGAGAAATTTAGTCGAGCCCGGGAGGTCGTAGGCAATATCCAGGTGGAGCGCCCCGCTCTCATTATCTTGCCATACGACTAGTGTGGATCCCGGAATCCAGGACTTCTGTAGGCAGTCAAAAATGCCATTTCGATTTAAGTCTTTAACTACGT
>JAJFJX010000117.1 GCA_021773655.1 Panacagrimonas sp. | reverse complement strand
CATCGTGCTCGATGGCGCGCAGCAGCGTGTGAACCTGATTCTGCCGCGCATTCTCGCGCGTGGCCCGGATCGCCTGCGCATCGATATCCACCGCCGTGCAGCCGGCCGCGCCGAGCTTGAGCGCGGCGATGCCCAGGATGCCGCTGCCACAGCCGAAGTCGAGCACTTCGAGACCGTCGAGCGGGTTGCGCGCAAGCCAGTCCAGACACAGCGCGGTACTGGGGTGGGTACCTGTTCCGAACGCCAGGCCGGGGTCCAGCAGCAGGGTGGCGCAGCCCGGTTCGTCGATCCGCTTCTCGTGCGGGCAGACCCACAGGCGGTCGCCGAACTTCAGGGGTGGGCATTCGTTGAGCCAGATGCGTACCCAGTCCTGGTCTTCGACGCGCTCGACGCCGAGGTCCACTTCGGCGCCTTCGGGAAGGTGCTCGCGCAGCATGTTCTGAACATGTTCGATATCGGCTTGGACGTCGAACAGGCCCAGCGCGACGGTGCTCGACCACAACGGGGTGGCGCCCGGCGCCGGTTCCAGTACCGGGTCGTCGCCGGCGTCGACCAGGCTGACGCTGTGCGCGCCGCAGGCCAGCAGCAGTTCTTCGGCGAATTCCGGATGTGCGGACAGCACGCGGACCTGGAAAAAAGCCATGTAGGGGACCGGTCACAAGGGGCGCCAGTGTAGCGATGCAGGCGCGCGTCGCAGCGCCGCGTAGAATGCCGCGCCGTTCGAGTGCCCTGTCCGATGTTGCCCCGTCTGTCATCCCTGCGTCTGGAGGCCCGCGCCAACCTGCGTCTGGCGCTGCCGTTGATCGCGGCGCAGTTGTCCTTCGTCAGCATGGGCACGGTGGATACCATCTTCGCCGGTCAGCTCGGTGCCGCGGAACTGGCGGCGGTGGCGGTGGGCAGCAATGTCTGGTTCCTGGTGTTCGTGATGTTCATGGGCGTGGCGATGGCGGTGTCGCCGATCGTGGCGCAACGCGTGGGCGCAGCGCAGCATCCGCAACAGATCGGCGCCTTCCTGCGCGGGGCGATGGGAGTGTCGCTGGTGCTGGGCCTGCTCTGGTTCGCGCTGATGCTGCTGGTCACGCCGCTGGCCCTGTGGCTGCTGGACCTGGACGCCCGCACCCATCTGCTGACCCGCGATTATCTCTACGCGCTGGCCTGGGCGGCGCTGCCGTTCACGCTGGGCATGTTCCTGCGCAACGGTGCCGAAGGTCATGGCCTGACCCGCGTGCCGCTGGCCGCGGGGCTGGTCGGCCTGGCGGTCAACGCGGTGTTCGACTGGCTGCTGATGTACGGCCGCTGGGGGCTGCCGGCGATGGGCCCGGAAGGCTGTGGCTGGGCCTCGGTGATCGCGGCCTGGACCATGGTGGGGGTGTATCTGGGCGCCTACCGACGCCTGCCGGCCCTGCGTGAGCTGGGGTTGTTCGCGCCAGGCTGGCTGCGGTTTGCACGCGAGGATCTGGAAGTGCTGCGCGTCGGTCTGCCGGTGGCAGCAATCCTGATGGCCGAGGCGTGGCTGTTCTGTTCCGGCACCCTGATGATGGCGCGCTTCGGCGCCGACACCGTGGCCGCCCACCAGATCGCGATCAACTTCGCCTCGCTGTGCTTCATGGTGCCGACCGCCATCGGAATGGCCACCACGGTACGTGTCGGGCATGCGGCCGGGGCGGGCCTGCATTCGCTGATCGAACTGCGCGCGCAGACCGGCATCGTTCTGGGGGTGTGCTTCGGAATCCTGTCGGCCGCCACCATGATCCTCGCTCCCGGTGTGATTGTCGGCGCCTACACCGACCTGTCTCACCTCGCGGTGCCGGCCATGCATTTTCTGTTCTTCGCCGCCGTGTTCCAGGTCTTCGATTGCATCCAGGCCACCGCCAACGGTGCCCTGCGCGGCCTCAAGGACACCCGCATCCCGATGATGATCACCGTGCTTGCCTATTGGGTGGCGGGCATGCCGCTGGCGGTGGGGCTGTCGTTCCACAGCCCGGTCGGGCCGGACGGCGTGTGGTGGGGGTTCATCGCCGGGCTGGTGGTGGCCGCGATCGGCCTGGGCCTGCGCCTGCGGGTCCGTCTGCGCAGCGCGGTGCCGGCGCCCATTGCCGCCGGCGAGCCGCCGCCGCCGGCGCCCGCGGTGCGCCGACTACCGTGATCCGGGCGCGTCCAGCATCGCCTTGAGCGCGGTGTCGATGCGGGGGTGGTCGAATTCGAAGCCGGCGCTGAGCGCAGCGCGAGGCATCACCCGCTGTCCGCCCAGCAGCAGTTCGGCCATCTCGCCGAGCAGCAGTCGCAGGATCGGGCCGGGCATCGGCAGCAGCGACGGTCGGCGCAGGGCGCTGGCCAGCGCGCGCGCAAAGTCCGCCTGCCGGACCGCTCCCGGTGCGACCGCGTTGAACGGCCCGCGGGCGTTGTCGTCTTCGAGCAGCCACAGCAGCAGGCGCAGCAGGTCGTCACGGCTGATCCAGCTCATCCACTGACGGCCGCTGCCGAGACGGCCGCCGGCACCCAGCCGGAACGCGGGCAGCATTTTCGCCAGCGCACCGCCGGCCGGGTGGAGCACCACGCCGATGCGCACGCAACACACGCGCAGGCCCGGTTCGGCAGTGGCTTCGACGGCGGCGGCCTCCCAGTCGCGGCACAGTTGCGCGGCAAAGTCGGCACCGGGCGAGGAGGCTTCATCCACCGGCGTGTCGCCCCGGTCTGCGTACCAGCCGATCGCCGATCCGCTGATCAGC
>JAJFJX010000116.1 GCA_021773655.1 Panacagrimonas sp. | reverse complement strand
ACCCTCACCAGAACAACCCCGTCATGCCCGCGCAGGCGGGCATCCAGGCCTGCACCCGAGACGTGCCACGGCGGCCGCCGCTCTGGATTCCCGCCTTCGCGGGAATGACGGGAAATGGGTTCGCGTCCCACACTCCAACACCCTTCATGCCCGCCTTCGCGGGAATGACGGCGGAAGGGGCAGTCGCATGGCGGCCCATGGCCGCCGAAGCAACACCAATCGAGCCGTAACGATGAGCAAAGTCGAAACCACCGCCGCCACCAACGCCATCCTGGAGATGGCCTCGCGCCGCGGCCTGCACGCCTCGCGCCTGGAGGTCGGCACCGCGCTCGGCCAGGTCAATGCCGATCAAGGCGCAGCGCAGATCACCGCAGTGTGGGAGATCCTGTTCCCCGGGCACACCGCGCATGCGGTGCCCATGTCGCTGGTGCACAACGGCCAGTTGCCGGCCTGGGTGGTCAGCGGCGGCTGCGTCGGCCTGGTGCTGCACCTGCAGGACGAGGAGCACGAAGAACAGATCGTGTGGATCGGCCGCACCCCCGAAGAAGGCGCCCCCCGGCCGCAGGAACTGCTGGTGCCGATCCCGCCGGCGCTGGCGCCCGAACGTGTCGGCGCCACCTCCGACAAGGTCGGTCCGGCCAGCGCCGCCATCCGCGCCGCGCTGCGAGATCACTTCCCGCTGTTCGCTCGCGCCGGTGTCGCCACCGTGGTGATGAACTCGCTGGCCATCACCACTTCGCTGTTCGCGATGCAGGTCTACGACCGCGTCATCCCCAATTTCGCCGAAGCCACGCTGTGGGTGCTGGCCAGCGGCGTGGCGCTGGCGCTGGGCCTGGAGCTGATGTTCAAGCTGCTGCGTCTCAAGCTGCTGGAGCGCTCCGCGGTGCGCCTGGACGAGGCGCTGTCGCTGTACTTCTTCGAAAAGCTGATGGCGCTCAAGGTCGATCGCCGCCCGTCGCGGGTCGGCTCGCTGGTGGCGCAGTTCCGCGACTACGACTCGATCAAGAACTTCTTCACCTCCAGCACGCTTTACGTGGTGGCGGACATGCCGTTCATCCTGCTGTTCATCGGCGTGATCTGGCTCATCGGCGGTCCCATCGCCTGGGTGCTGGTGGCGTTCCTGGTGATCTGCCTGTTCGTCGGCATCGCGGTCTACAAGCCCATCGCGCGTCTGCAGCGCGAGGAAACCGACGAATCCGCACGCCGCCTGGGCCTGATCTTCGAGGCCGTGGCCGGCGGCGAGATCGTCAAGTCCAGCGCCGCCGAACCGCGCTTCGCCGACGTCTGGCAGCGCTCGACGCGGGCCGTCGGCCGTGTCGGGTCCGACCTGCGCAGCGTCACCGGCTACTCGCAGTTCACCATCGCCTTCTTCCAGCAGACCGCCTACATCTCGATCATCATCGTCGGCGTCTACGTCATCCAGGCCGGCAACCTGACCATGGGCGGCCTGATCGCCTGCTCCATCCTGTCCAGCCGCGCGCTGGCCACCATCAGCCAGGTCACCCAGTTGATGCTGCAATGGCATCACGCCCGCTACGCGCTGCGCATCCTCAACGAAATCCTCTCCATGCCCACGGACGAGGACCCCACGCGCCAGGCCAACACCCGCGTGGTGCCGCTGCAGTACAAGGTCGAAAACCTCGTCTACGCCTACGAAGGCTCGCAGACCCCGCAACTGCAGATTCCCAAGCTCGGCATCGCTGCCGGCGGCCGCGTCGCGGTGATCGGTCACAACGGCAGCGGCAAGTCCACCCTGCTCAAGCTGCTGGCCGGCCTGGGCACACCCAGCCAGGGCGAGATCACCCTGGCCGGCCTGGACCTGCAGCGCGCCCGCCCGAGCTGGATTCGCGAAACCATCGGCTACCTGCCCCAGGACGTGCGCCTGTTCTCCGGCACCCTGCGCGAAAACCTCACTCTGGGGCTGGCCGTGCCGGACGAAGAGGCCCTGCAGGAGGCCATGGAAAAGACCGGCCTGGCCAAGACCCTGGCGCGTCACCCCGAGGGCCTGGACCTGATGATCCGCGAAGGCGGTGCCGGCCTCTCCGGCGGCCAGCGCCAGTTGGTCGGCGTCACCCGCCTGGTGCTGCAGGACCCGCGCGTGTGGTTGCTCGACGAACCCTCCGCGAGCCTGGACAAGGACGCCGAGGACGCGCTGATCCGCACCCTGTCCTCGCTGCCCTCCGACCACACCGTCGTGTTCACCTCACACCGCCCGGCCTGGCTCAACCTGGCCGACCGCGTCGTGATGCTGGAAAACGGCAGCGTCAAGGTCGACGCCCCCGCCGACGAAGTGCGCCGCGCGCAGAATGCGGCACGCGCCGCCGCCGGCCCGCGGCCGGTGCCCACGCAGATCACCGCCAAGGCCAAGGCCGGAACGGCTTGAGACAGGCCCGCAGGGTGGACGACGACCGGATGAAGATGGCGCGGCATGACGCCCCCGCATCGGGACTGCACGCGCGCCCTCACCCGCACCCTCACCAGAACAACCCCGTCATGCCCGCGCAGGCGGGCATCCAGGCCTGCACCCGAGACGTGCCACGGTGGTCGCCGCCCTGGATTCCCGCCTTCGCGGGAATGACGGGAAATGGATTCGCGTCCCACACTCCAACACCCGTCATGCCCAACTTCGCGGCAATGACGAGGGCAGGGGCCGTAGGGCGGGCCGTGTCCGCCGTGCGCATCCGCCCGCAACACCCTCACCAGAACAACCCCGTCATGCCCGCGCAGGCGGGCATCCAGGCCTGCACCCGGAATGAGGCACAGTGGTCGCCGCTCTGGATTCCCGCCTTCGCGGGAATGACGAGGGTGAGGACAGGGGCCGTAGGGCGGGCCGTGTCCGCCGTGCGCATCCGCCCGCAACACCCGCAACACCCTCACCAGAACAACCCCGTCATGCCCGCGCAGGCGGGCATCCAGGCCTGCACCCGAGACGTGCCACGGCGGCCGCCGCTCTGGATTCCCGCCTTCGCGGGAATGACGGGAAATGGGGCCGCGTCCCACACTCCAACACCCTTCATGCCCGCCTTCGCGGGAATGACGGGAAATGGGGCCGCGTCCCACACTCCAACTCTCGGCATGCCCGCCTTCGCGGGAATGACGAGGGTGAGGACAGGGGCCGTAGGGCGGGCCGTGCCCGCCTCACGCCTCGGCTTGCCGCACCGGCACCCGCACCCTCACCAGAACAACCCCGTCATGCCCGCGCAGGCGGGCATCCAGAAGCCCATCGGCGCCCCAGCATGAACCTTCGTCAACGTCTGTTTGCCCGCACGCACCCGCTCAGGCTGGGTGCCACCTCGCGGCTGATCTTCCTGCTCACCTTTGCCATCCTGAGCTTCGCGGCGTGGTCCAGCTGGGCGCAGCTCGAAGAACAGATCCGCGCGCGCGGCAAGGTCATCGTCTCCAGCAGCACGCAGGTGGTGCAGGTGGTCGACGGCGGGGTGCTGGAAAAACTGCACGTGCGCCAGGGCCAGCGTGTCCAGGAAGGCGACCTGCTGGCCGAACTCAAGACCACGCGCTTCCTGGCCAGCGCAGACGAAATCGCCGGCCGCGTCGCCACCCACAAGGCGGCCCTGGAACGCCTGGAGGCCGAACTGGAAGGCACCAAGCCTGAATTCCCCGCCGAGCTGCAGAAGGAATACCCCGACATCGTGCGCTCGCAGTTGCGCCTTTATCAGCGGCGCACCCAATTGCAGCGCGAGGAACTCGATGCCATCGCGCGCAGCGCCGAGCTGGCCAAGCTGGAACTGTCCGCGCTCGAAGAGCTGGAAAAGACCGGCGACGCCGCGCGCA